>JAEYTU010000672.1 GCA_023433825.1 Planctomycetota bacterium | reverse complement strand
CAGCTGTCGACACCCGCGATCCGCGGCGGCGGACCGAGCGTCGCGTACTCGCCGTCGGGCGGGCCGAACGACTTCAAGACGAAGTACTCGCTCATCGCCCCATCTGCTTCCAGATCAGCGCGTCGGCCGCCATCTCGCGGGCGAAGCGCGACGTGAAGTACGGCGACTTCCACCGCAGCGGGTTGCCCCACAAGTGACCGGCGAGTCGCCGCGACAGCGCGTTCAGCCGGCCGACGATCGGATGCGGCGGCGGCAGCTTGCCGTTGACCTTCTTCGCGTTCTTGCACTTGTCGCAGTGCATGCCGGCGACGACCGTCATCTTCGCGGCGATCTTGTTCAGCTCGCCGATCACTTCGTTGCTGTAGTCGAGATGGCGGTCGTGGAACTGCCGGCCCGTGCGTTCCATGACTTGGTACGTGTACCGCTGCTGGAACGTGCCGATGACGGCGTTCTCCTCGTTGGCCTTCTCGACGGCTGCCGTCAGGTCCGCGTAGCCGAGCGGCGCGGTTTCCCCCGGCAACAGCCGTCCCTGCTTCATCTCGGTCGAAAGCGACGAATGCGTCGGCAGCCAGATGCCGTTCTCTGCGCCGTTGATGTCGTAGCCGACGTCGCCCCAGACCTCGGCGCCGGACTCCAGGTACTTCAGGATGTCCGAGTTCGGCAGCGCCTCGTTGCCGGGGATCAGGTGGTGCGCCGAGATCGAGTACGGGTACGAGCCGCCGTCGACGTCGACCGATCCCTCCGGGCAGTCGACCGTCTCGTCGACCGGCGGTGCGAGTTTCTGGCGCGCCTTCGCGACGATCTTGCCGCCCTCCTCGGCCCAGAGCTGCGTGCTGACGCCGCGCCGCACGCGTCGCTCCAGTTTGCCGGCGTCGTTCTCCAGCTGGTTCTTGACCTTGCCCGGCTTGTCGTGCGCGAACGGGCATTCCCACTGCGATTCGTCGATGACGGCGATCGCGACCGGCTCTCCGAGTTGGGTCATGGCGTGGCGCGGATGCTACTCGTCGCCCCCGGCAGGACCGTGAACCGCATCAGGTCGGCACCGAGGACCACCTCGCCGTCGAACGTCGCACGCGCCTGCGCCGCCAGATCGACGCCGTCGCACTCGGGGTAGAAGTGCGTCAGACACAGCGAACGCGCCCCCGCCGCCTGCGCGTGCTGGCCGGCCAAGCCCGGCGTCAGGTGGCCCTCGACGCGACCTTCGTCCGGGAACGCCGCGTCGCAGACGAACAGGTCCGCGTTGCGCGCCGCGTCGACGAGCCCGTCGCAGACGTCGGCATCGCCCGAGAACGTCGCGACGCCACCGCCGGCACCGGTGATCCGGTACGCGAGGCTCGCCGACGTGTGCTCGACGCGGAACGCGTCGACGACGGTCCCACTCGCGTCGAGCGGCACGCGTCCGGGCTCGATCTCGACGACGTCGAGCACGTAGCCCTTCGGCGATAGCCACGGCCATGCCGCCGTCAGATTCCCGAGCAGCGCCGCGAGCCCCGGCGCGCCGCGCAGCCGGAGCGGCCCGCGACCGGCGTAGCGCGGGTTGCGCAACGCGAACAGCAGCGCCGCGAGGTCGGCCGTGTGGTCCGTGTGGTAGTGCGTCAAGAGCACCGTGGTCACTTCGCGGAGATCGACGCCGGTCTGCGCGAGCCGGCGCAGCACACCGGGGCCGCAGTCGACGAGAAGCGTCTGCGCGCCGTCGCGCACGAGCACCCCCGACGGGAAGCGATCCGGCACGGGAACCGCGGTGCCAGTGCCGAGCAGGACGATCTCCATCGCGAAACGCTACCGCCGCACCGTCGCCGTGCCTTCCCAGTAGGCGCGGTACCGCGGCCACGCCCAGATCGCGAGTTCGCGGCCGACGCGCAGCCCGACGTCGTTGTCGATCGCGATGTGGTAGCCGCCCATCGCGCGCGACACGGCGGCCATCTCGGCGGTGCCGGAGAACGTCGGCAGGTCGAGCTGCACCTCCTCGCCGGTCGCGGTCTCGGTCAGCACGCAGCACCGCCGGATCTCCTTGGCGCCGTAGACGTCGCTGCCGGTGAACAGCTCGAGCACCTTCGCGCACGCGCCGCTGACCGTCGCGTGACCCGACGTGTAGCCGGGGAACGGCGGCGTGACGAACACGTGCGGCGAGTACGGGTGCCACTTCTCGGCAGGCATCCGCACGACACCGCCGTCGGGGCCGGCCCAGCCTTCGACTTCTTGACCGCGGTAGTAGTGCCGCACGAGCGTCCACGGTCGCGACGAGTCGTAGCAGCGCTTCGTCTCCCAGCACGAGATGAACGCGTCGAACGCGACGTTTGCGACGGCGAAGTACAGCTTGACGTCCTGATCGAGGTCGTGTGCGTCGCGGCGCGAGACGTCCTGCGCGAACCGAAGCCAGTGCCCGCTCTGACCGGTCGATCGCGGACCGTCGCGCATGAACTCGACGATCGCTTTCTGTTGCGGCGTCAGCGAACGATTGAACGCGAGGACTTCGTCGGTCTGGCGGCGCAGCAGCGCGTCGTCGGTCAGCGTCGTCGGCGGCGGGCCCGGCCGGAACTGCGCGGCGTGGTCGAGCGCGAACGGTGTCACGCGGTACCAGTGCGGCGTCAGGAAACCCGGCGTGAACTTCGATCCGTCGGGTCGCGTGAACGTGATCGGCTGCCAGCGATCGGGGTCGACGACCCGATCGGCGTCGTTGACCGGGCGGTAGTACGTGTAATCGGAGTACGGCTTGCCGTCGCCGCCGGCCTCGTCGCCGAGTTGGTTCGCGCCGTCGCGGAGCCGGTAGGCGAGTACTTCGGCCGCGACGCGGTTGCCGATCCCCTGCGGCGTCGTGACGTCCGTCGACGCGTTCGACGGATCGTGACCGAACCGCCTAATGACGGCGGCGAGGTGTTCGGCGTCGGCAGGGAAGACTCCGAGCAGCGCGCGGTAGCTCGCGTAGGCGATCGCCGTCGACTTGTTCGCGTCGGTGCGCTCCTCGATCGGACGACGCAGCGCACCGCCGAGACGCGAGCCGACGGCCTTGTCGTCGTACGCGGCCCATGCGTCGAACATCGCGACGGCCCAGATCATCATCTGTCGCGACAGCACCGTCGGTCGCGCGCCTTCGCGGTCGACATCGCGCCCGGCGACCTCCTGCATGACGTTGAGCCAGCGGTACGCCGCGTTCTGACGTTCGAACGGCACGACCTCCTGGTGCGTCAGCGCGTACTCCGGTGACTTCTGATCCTGCGCCGAACTCGATGCCGCGATCGCGACCAGCGCGACGACGAGGTTGGAAATCGATCGGAATGAACGTTTCGTCATCGAAGTGGATTGCAGTCGACGTCGGATGCGAAGGAAAGCACCTCCGTGGTCGGGCAAGCTACGGCGCCGCACCGACGCGCTCGCACGCCCGCATGAAGTTCTCCTACCTCGGCCGAAAGCTGCACGCATGGGTCAGCATCGTGATCGCGTTGCCGATCGTCGTGATCGTCGTGACGGGGATCCTGCTTCAGTTCCGCAAGGAGTTGCCGTTCGTGCAGCCACCGGAACAGCGTGGCAGCGCGGCGGCGCCGTCGATCCCGTTCGATCGCATCCTCGCGATCTGTCAGGCGATTCCCGAGGCAGGCGTGCACGCGTGGTCCGACATCGAGCGCCTCGACCTCCGACCGGCGCGCGGCGTGATCAAGGTCGTTCCGACGAGTCGGCACGAGATCCAGATCGACGCCGCGACCGGCGCCGTGCTGCAGGTCGCCTATCGTCGGTCGGACTGGATCGAGACGATGCACGACGGAACGTGGTTCCACCGGCTCGTGCGCAGTTGGGTGTTCGTCCCTGCCGCGTTCGGACTGTTCTTCCTGGTCGTTTCCGGCGTCTACCTGTTCCTGCTGCCATTCATGACGCGGCGTCGGCGCGCGCGACTCGCGCGGGTCGAGGCGGCCTGACCCCACACGATGTTCGCC
>JAEYTU010000619.1 GCA_023433825.1 Planctomycetota bacterium | reverse complement strand
GATCGACCTCGGCGCCTACCTCGTCACCGACGTCAGCCTGACCGACCACCTCGGCCACCGGCGCACCAGCATGACGCTGCCGCTCGCTTACCCGCTCGGCTGGCCGATGGTCTTCCAGTCGGTCGTCCTCGACCCAGCGGGGCTGCGGTGGTCGACGCCGTCGATCATCGTTCGGAACTGACGCTCACTTCCCGGCGAGGTACTGCCCCGGCCACGGCATCTCCGCGAACCCATACGCCTTCGCCGCGTGAAGCGTCAGGTACGGATCCGCGAGGTGCGGACGCGCGAGGCAGCACAGGTCCGCGCGCCCGGCGGCCAAGACCGTGTTGATCTGATCGGCGTCCTGGATCGCACCGACGGCCATGACCGGAATGCCGACCTCGTGTCGGATCTGCTCGGCGAACGGGACCTGATACATCCGCCCGTACTCGATGCGGGCCTTCGCGACGTTGCCGCCCGACGAGACGTCGATCACGTCGCAGCCACGCTCCTTCAACGCGCGCGCCACGACGACGGCGTCGTCCGGCGTGAACCCGTCGTCGCCGTGCCAGTCGTTCGCCGTGATCCGCACGGCCAGCGGCTTGTCCTGCGGCCAAACGGCACGGACGGCGTCGAACACCTCCATCGGGTACCGCATCCGATTCGCCAAGCTCCCGCCGTACTCGTCGTCGCGTTGGTTCGACAACGGCGACAGAAACGACGACAGCAGATACCCGTGCGCGAAGTGCAACTCGACGAGATCGAAGCCAGCGCGCTCGGACCGCTTGGTCGCCGCGACGAACGCGTCGCGCACGCGATCCATGTCGGCGCGGTCCATCGCTTTCGGCGCCGGCCAGTGCGGATGGAACGGGATCGCCGACGGCGCGAGCGTCGTCCACGCACCGTGCGTCAACGGCACGTCGTCCCCCATCCACGGATGGTGCACCGACCCCTTGCGTCCGGCGTGCGCGAGCTGGATGCCGATCCGCGACGACCCGTGCGTGTGGACGAAGTCGACGATCCGCTTCCACGACGCCTCGTGGACGACGCTCCACATTCCGGCGCAGCCCGGCGTGATGCGGCCTTCCGGTGCGACGTTCGTCATCTCGGTGACGACGAGCCCGGCGCCGCCGATCGCGCGACTGCCGAGGTGCACCAGATGCCAGTCACCGACGACGCCGTCGACGGCCGAGTACTGGCACATCGGCGAGACGACGACGCGATTCGGCAACTCGACCGAACGCAACCGCAGCGGCAGGAACATCGGGGCGGGGACGCGCCCCCCGGTCATGTGCTCGGTCACCTTCGCGACGAGCGCCGGATCGCGCTTCCGCAGGTTCTCGTAGGTGATCCGCTTGCTGCGCGTCATCAGGTTGAACGTGAACGTCGTCGGATCCTGACCGAGGTATCGCGCCGAGTTCTCGAACCACTCGAGACTCGTCTGCGCGGCCTTCTGCAGCTTCAAGACGTCGACGTAACGCGACTCCTGATACGCGGCGAGCGCACGCGGGACGTCGCTCCACCCGTGCGCGACGAACGCGTCGGTCAGCGCCATCGCGTCCTCCATCGCCAGCTTGGTGCCCGAGCCGATCGAGAAGTGCGCCGTGTGCGCCGCGTCGCCGAGCAGCACGACGTTGTCGGCATGCCAACGCTCACACCGGACGGTCGGGAACGTTCGCCACAGCGACTTGTTCGTCAGCAATCGGTGGCCGCGCAACTGCTCGGCGAACAGCGCTTCGCACCACTTCGCCGACTGCGCTTCGTCCATCGCGTCGAGGCCGGCACGGCGCCACACCTCCTCGCGGCATTCGACGATCCACGTGCCGCGCCCCTTCTCGAACGGATACGCGTGGACCTGGAACAGCCCGTGCGGCGTCTCGACGAAGTGGAACGTGAACGCCCGCATGTCGAGGTCGGTGCCGAACCACGCGAACTTGCACTTGCGCCAGTCGAGCGACGGCTCGAACTGCGACGCGAGTTGCTCACGAACGCGCGAGTTGACGCCGTCGGCGCCGATCACGAGGTCGTGGTCGCGCAGCGCAGCGACGTCGGGGACCTCGTCGCGGAAGCGCAAGTCGACGCCGAGTTCACGCGCGCGGTCGTGCAGGATCGTCAGCAGCTTCATTCGCGACATCCCACAGAACCCGTGACCGGTCGAGACCGTGCACGTTCCGCGGTACCAGGTCTCGATGTCGCTCCAGTACGTGAACCCCGCGCGAATGCGCGCGAAGCTCTCCGGGTCGCGCTGCTCGAAGCCGGCAAGCGTCTCGTCGCTGAACACGACGCCCCAACCGAACGTGTCGTCGGCGCGATTGCGCTCGTGGACCGTGATCGCCGCGTCGGGGAACGCCTTCTTGAGCAGGATCGCCGCGTAGAGCCCGGCGGGACCGCCGCCGATCGATGCGATCCTCATCGCGGAAACCCGTCGACGCGTGCGTGTGCGCTGTGCATCCGCGCATCCTGCCGCCGCGAGGCAGACGGCGGAAGCGCGCGGTCGCCGGCGCCGCGGTCAGCGCCCGGCGTTCTTCAGTTCTGCGGTCATGTCGACGTCCCACGCCACCGTCTCGCCGTCGGTGATCGTCCGCGTGATCCGCAGCTCGGGCTTCCCCGGTTCGGTGACGACGATCGTGTAGGTGTCCGGCGGCACACCGCCGACCTCGTACCAACCGGAGTCGTCCTTCGTCTGCTGGTCGCCCATCAGGCGACGGAACACGGACAGCGCCGAGACGCGGGAGATCAGCGGTTTGCCCTTCCCGTCGAGCAGCGTCAGGCTGGCGAACGGGATCTTCGAGCCGTCGACGTTGGTCACGCGCACGCGCAGCGTCGCTCCGCGGACGACGACCAGGCGCACGTCGGCGGCGCGGTCCTCGGCGACGACGACGTCGTCGGCGACGCCCGGCGAGAGACCTTCGGCGTCGGCGCGCACTCGATACACGCCCGGCGTGACACCGGCGATCGTGAACCGACCGTCGGGGCCGCTGCGCGCCGGCTGCGCCTGAATGCCGAACAAGTCAGCGAGCGCTTCCCCGGCCGCCTTCTGCTGCCGCTTGTCGCTCTGATAGTGGATCTCGGCGCCAGGCAACGGCTGCCCGTTGCCGTCGACGACGATGCCGGTCAGCGATCCGGCCAGCGGAACGCGCAGCACGAGACCTTCGACCGGTGTGCGTCCGTCGATCCGAATGTCGTCCAGCGACGCGTCGCCGTACCTGCGGTTCGCATTCGGGCCGGCCCCACCACCGCCACGCCGTTGCTGACCCGAGACGGTCAGCCGGTACACACCCTCGGCGACGCTCCGCATCTCGAACCGACCGTCCTTGTCGGTGCGCGCCTGTGCGATGCCGTTCTTCAGCAGGATGCCGAGCAACCCGCTCGCTTCGGCGACGCCGCCTTCGACGACACCGGCTTGCACGACGAGGCCTTCGACCGGTGCGCCACTCGTGTCGACGACCGTGCCGCGGATCGCGCTCTGCGGGATCACGAGATCGACGCGCAGATCGCGCACGCCTTCGGGGACCTCGACGGACAGGTTGACCTGCTCGGGTCCGCGGTTGAACCGATTGACCTGGAAGAAGTAGGTGCCGGGCTTCAAGCCGATCAGCTCGTAGTTGCCCTGCGCATCGGTCGGCTTCGCGCGGATCCCCATCCCGAGGAACCCGTCGCTGTCGTTGCTGAGCGCGGAGACGATCGCGCGGCCGACGACCTCCTGCCCGTCACGGACGACGCCGAACACGCGAACGCCGTCGGCCGTCTCGTCCTGGATGTCCATGCGCGAGAGCCGTCCCTCGCGGATCGTGACGGTCTTCAACCGCATGTTGCCCATCAGGTCGAACGCGAGGTTGAACGAGCGTTCTTCGAGCTTCGACTTGAAGACGAGGTACTGCCCCGGGACGAGCCCGTCGATCTTGTAGTAGCCCTGCGCGTCGGTCGTCCCCGACTTGAACGCGCCGGCAGCGATGCTGAACGCGACGACGAGTGCATCGGGCAGCGGCTGCATCCCGGCGCCGGTCACCGTGCCTTCGACGCCGCCGCCGGCGCCGAGTTCGATCCGGACTTCGGGATTGGGCGCGTCGTCGACGAGTTCGACCTCGGTGGCCGACGCCTTCGCGAGATCCGGATGGCGTGCCGTGAAGCGGTACGTGCCGGACTGCAATCCGTCGATCGTGAAGCGACCGCGGCTGTCGGACATCGACGAGCGCCGTCCGTCCATCGCCGCGATGCCGAGGAAGTCGAAGTCCTCGGGATCGATGCTCATCCGGAACGGCAACCCGCCGCGCCGGCCCGCCGCGTCGCCGGCGTCGCGCGCGCGATACGCCGTGATCTGCGCCTGCGCGATCGGCTGGCCGTTCGCCGCGTCGACGACGATCCCCTCGGCGACGACGCCGGCTTCGACGACGAACGTCAGCGGTTCGCTGCGTTCGCCGCTCTTCAGCGTGACTTCCTGGCCCTGCGGATCGCGGAACCCGTCGGCACGGATTCGCACGCGCACGTTGCCCGGCGGGACGCCCTTGACCGTGAACGTCCCGTCGGCGGACTGGACGTCCTGCCAGTTGCCCTCCGGGTTCTGGTCGAGCATTCGGCTGCCTTCGCGCATCTGGAAGCTGCCGCTGCGCCGTGACGGGTCGCCACCGCCGAATCGAAACTCGCCGCGACGCCGGCGGCTCTCGCCCTCGGCGGCATCGGTCGAACGTCCACTGGCGTCCGCAGCCACGGCGGGGTCGGTCGCCGTCGACGCAGGCGCTGCCGGCGGCGGCGGAGTCGAGCGCGTCTCGACGCGGAATCGCGTCAGCGGCGCCCCGTCGGCCGTCGTGACCTTGCCGACGACCGTGACGCCGCGCGGCAGTTCGATCCGGACGTCACGTTCCTCGGGGCGGATCCCGAAGCGCAGCTCGGTCACGTGTCCGGTCTTGCTGGCTTCGAGCATCCATCGGTCGCCGCTGAGTCCGCCGACGTCGAAGCGGCCGTCCGCTCCAGTGACGGCCCGCAGCGCGCGGATCTTCAACGCCATCTTCAGGATGTCGGGATCGTTCGGCCGCTCGGTCGGCCGAACCTCGACGGCGGCGCCGGGGAGCGGGCGACCGAGGTCGTCGACGACGAGGCCCGACAGGCGCTGGCCCGTCTGCAGTCGCAGTTCCAATTGGTCGTAGACGCCGCCGTCGACGACGGCGAGGTCTTCGATGTTCGACGGCGCGAGGTCCGGCGCCGCCGCGACGAACGCGACGCGACCCGACGCGACGCGCTCGAGTCGGAACTCACCCTTCGCGTCGGTCTGCACCGGTTCGTCGCGGCCGTCGGCGCTGAACAGCACGCGGCTGAGGTCGAGATAGACCATCGCGACTTGCGCGTTCGGCACCGGCGCGCCGCCGTCGTCGAGCACGCGCCCGGCGACCGTCGCACCTTCGTGCTGCCGGATCGTGACGGTGGTCGTGCGGCCCTCGACGACCTGGACACCGGTCGTCTCCTCCAGCGCGCCGACCTGCGAGACGGCCGACAGCGTGTACCCGGCGCCCTCCGGAACTCCGGGAAGGTCGAAGCGACCCTCGGCATCGGCCTCCGCTTCGAGCCACCGATAGCGACGCTGCGTCAACTGACCGAGGAACGCGTTCAGACCCGGGCGCACGGACACCGTCGCGCCCGATGCCGGCAGGCCGTCGGCGCCGAGCACCTGCCCGCGGATCCGACCGCCGGCCGAGCCGAGCAGTTCGACACCTTCGACGATCTCGCCAGTCGCGAGGCGGACGCTGCCGGGGGTGCGGACGTAGATCCGCTCGGATCGCGCATCGACGAAGACACGTCCCGGCGGCAGGCCGAGCAGTTCGAACGTTCCGTCGGCAGCCGTCCGCGCCGACGCGAGCGGCACGGCGGCCGTCGTCGACTCTTGCCAGAGCCCGTCGCGGAACAGCCCGCGGAAGCGGTCGAACACGCGTTCGAGGTTCGGCAGGTCGCGCATCGCAAGGACCTCGACGTCGGCGACCGGCTGCAACGTCCGCGCGTCGAGGACGCGTCCGCGGATCCCGGTCACGGCGGCGCCACTCTCGACGGCGGCCTTCATCGACAGTTCGGCGCGATCGACCTCGGGCGCGAGTTCGGTCGCCAGTCGGCTCGTCGGGTCCGGCGCCTCGCTCGGCGTCGCGTTCGTCGCGGTCTCGGTGTCGGTCGGCGCCGGCGCCGGACGCTGCCCCGACAGGATCAGGAAGAGCACACCAGCCGTGACGACGAGGCCGGCGGCGACCAGGAGGGACCGCTTCTGCATGTTCGAGCGAGAGACGAGGGAGGCGAGGCGACGGGGATCGGGCGCGAACGCCGCGGCCGCAAGTGCGAAGAGTTGCCGCCAGTGGCCGCACAGGGACGCAGGTTGTCGCAACTCTCCCCGTCCGGCGCGCCGCGCGCTGGCGTCAACCACCGATGCCGGCGAGCGGCAGTTCGACCTCGAACACGGTCCTCCCCGGCGCCGACGCGGCGAGGACGATCGCGCCGCCATGTGCCTGGACGATCCGTCGGCAGATCGCGAGGCCCAGGCCTGTCCCCGACGAACGCGTCGTGAAGTACGGCTCGAACAGCCGCGCACGGACGTCGGCCGGGATCCCGGGACCGTCGTCCTCGACCGTGAGCTTGCACCGATCCCCGTCGACGCGGGACGTGACGCGGATCGTCCCGCGGACGCCGCAGGCCTGCTGCGCGTTCTGGATCAGGTTCAGGAACACGCGACCGAGCTCCTGACGGTCGACCTCGACCTGCGCGTCGCCGGCGGTGGGCGCGAACGTGATCGTGACCCCACCGACCGCAGCGACGCCGGCGAACGACGCCGCGGCTGCGTCGAGCAGGTCGTCGGCGCGCACGATCTCGGTGCGTCGTTCGGGCGGACCGGCGAACTGGCGGAAGTCGGACGCGATCCGGTTCAGCGCCTCGGTCTGATCGATGACGGTCTTCGCGAGACGGTCGACGAGTTCGGGGAGCCGTGCGTCGCCGTCGCGTCGCGCACGCAGCACGAGCTGTGCGCTCATTCGCATCGGCGTCAGCGGGTTCTTGATCTCGTGCGCGACCTGACGCGCCATCTCCGCCCACGCGGCTTGACGTTCGGCGTCGCGCAGTTGATCGCGACTGACCGCCAGATCGCCGGCCATCCGATTGAACGCCCGCCCGAGGTTCGCCAGTTCGTCGGCGCCGTCGACCGGCACGCGGACGGTCAGGTCGCCGCGCGCGACGGCTTCGGTCGCGACGGCGAGTCGCCGCACCGGACGCGCGATCGTCGCCGCCGCGAACCGCGACCATGCGATCAGCACGACGACGAGCGCGATCAGCGCGACGGCGAGCACGCCTGCGAACTCGGCGCTCGCGGCGAACAGTTCGTCGGCCGTCGCGTGGATGCCGATCTTCCAACGAAAGCCGCGCGGGTCGTCGACCGATGCGAACCCGGCGACGCGGTCGGCGCCGTCGGCGTCGACGAACGGCGTCTCGCCGCGCGGCGCCTCGAGGACGCGTTGCAGCAGCGCGGCGGGTGCCAGCTTGCGGCCGTACGACGAGCGATCGGTGTGCGCGAGCAGCGTGCCTTCGGCATCGGCGAGGAACACCTGCGCCGACGCGAAGCCGGCGGCGTCCTTCAGGAAGCCGACCGTGCGCTCGAGCTCCTGCTGGACTTGGCTCCAACCCAGCAGCGCGTACAGCACGCCGCTGCGTCCGTCGGCCGTCGGCACGGCGTAGGCGAGACCGAGGCTGTAGTCGGTCGGATCGCGCGACCGCGCGGCCTCGGCGCGATGCAGGAACGGGGACAGGTGGCGATCCTGCCAGTGGCTGCCGTGCACGATCGCGCGCTCGAACCATTCACCGCCCGGGGTCGTCGCGTCGACGCGATCGGGAAGCAGCGGGCGCCGCGCTGCGGCGGTCGCTTGGTCGAGACGCTGACTCGTGAACGTGTGCACGACGCGTCCGTCCGGCGCGACCAGCAGCACGACCTGGAAGTCCTCGTGCACGTCGGGAAGCAGCGACAACTGATCCGCGAACTGCTGCCGTTCGATCGGCGACTCGAATGCGAGCCGCGCCGCCGTGGCCAGTGCGGCGGCGGTCTTCGACGCCTGCTCCAACCGCGCGATGACGCGGTCGGCGGCGTTCTGCGCGAGTTCCGGCA
Source organism: Planctomycetota bacterium (assembly GCA_023433825.1). Classification (GTDB taxonomy): domain Bacteria; phylum Planctomycetota; class UBA1135; order UBA1135; family UBA2386; genus JAEYTU01. The sequence goes on along the minus strand of JAEYTU010000619.1, from coordinate 12,911 downwards.
GGTAGACGTCGACGATCCGCTGTTCGAGCCGTTCGCGCATCGAGTCGCGAACCCACCAGCCGAACGCGACGAGCGGCAGCGTGACCGACATCAACAGCGTCAGCAGGTAGCGCGTCGTCAGCGAACGACGGCGGCGCGGCGGCGCGTCCGACGACGGCGGCGCGGCGTTCACCGTCGTTCGACGAGATGTACGCGGTAGATCATCGTTGCCGGGCCTTGCTGCAGCCGCAGGTCGATGCCGACGGCGACGCCGGTGCGCCGGTCGTAGGCGGTCTGCAGACTGTCGAGCGGGCCCTCGTCGACGATCGCGACGACACGTTCGTCACCACCGACGCAGCGGATCCGACGCCGCGTGACCGGATCCTGGTCGAACACTTGCCCCTGACGCATGCGCCCGAGGATCTGCGGTTCGATCCACAGCGGGTGCGGCGAACCGGCGCCGTAGACCTGCGCCCACTCGGCGACCTGCGGCTGCATCGCGCCGCCGTAGTCGAGCCGCGTCGAGACCTGCGCGCGCGCGTGGCCGCCTTCGATCTGCGCAACGGCGATCCGGACGTCGTAGCGCCACGGCGCGACGATGCCCTGACCGAGCGAGTTCGTGCACGTTCCCGTGTAGTCGAGCGTGCGGCCGGCGGTCAGGAACGCCGGCATCGGTTGTCTGCGCCACGGCAGGTCCATCTCGCGAACGCTGACGAATCGGCTGCTGACGATCGTCGTCACGCCGGCGGCGGGCTTCGCGTAGTTCGTTCCGGCGGGCGCGAGTCCGGTGCTGGCGCCGGTCGTGCTCGACGTGTGGACGAGCAGCAGTCCGGTCGCGAGGTCGTAGGTCGATCGCAGGAAGCCGGTCGCGCTCGCGATCTGCGTCGTCACGGCGTCGTAGGTCTTGCCGTCGAGCGGGTAGCGAACGCGCCTCGTGAACGACTTGCCTTCCGTCGTCTCCGGCATCGCTGCGAGCTGCGCCGGATGGATCCAGACGTCGCTGATCTGGCGTGCGTCGCCGCGCAGTCCGATCGAGTTCGTTCGCGTGTAGTTCGCGAGTTGCGCGTCGACCGGCACGTAGTTCGACTGCAGGATCCCGACGACACCGTCCGCGACGCCGACCACGTCGAAGTGCGAGTAGCCGGATCCGGCGGCGCCGGGCGCGTCCTCGAGACGATGCGGCTTCCCACCGATCGAGACGTTGCCGTTGGGATCGGGGACGTAGTTCTGAGGATCGCCCGGCATCGAGCGCGACCCGCCCCAGTAGGTGATCCGGGTGCCGGCCCGCAGCCACGCGGGGAAGCCGGTGTCGGGGACGGCGTCGTCGTTCGCTGCCGCGGCGGCTGCGGGACGCAGTGCGTAGCGTCGGCCGTCGCTCGTCAGCACGAACGCGTCGCCGTCGCGCCGCAGTGTGAACGGATGCTCGTCGTCGCCGACGCGGAACGCACCGTCGAGTCCGCCCCCGCGGGGCACCGCGTGGGCCGGGTAGCGCTTGCCGCCGAACGTCAGCGTTCCGGCGTAGCGCTCGTTCGCCGTGTCGATCGTCAGCACGAGCGTCAGGCCATCGCCGCGGAGTTCTCCGGTGAACGGATCGCCACCCCGCTCCTGCGCAGTCACGGGTGCGAGCGCGAGCGCCGAAGCGATCGCGCAGAAGACGACGACGAGGCGAAGGGTTCGGTGCATCGGAGGCGGCGGAACGTAGCGGCGGCGCTCCGCCCGCGGGAGAACCGCACTCGGCCGGTCGACGAAAACTGTTGCGCTCGTTCGCGAAACGCGTCACCTCCGCGCATGGAGTCGCCGCAGTCGGGTTCCGAGCCGCCGCCCGAGCGGCGCGTGTTCTGCAACCGAACGCTGAACCTCCGTGCGATCCAGGCCGTCGGCTTCGACATGGACTACACGCTGGTCCACTACGACGTCATGGCATGGGAGGCTCGCGCCTACGCGCACGTGCGCGATCGGCTGCGCGAACAGGGACATCCGGTCGACGGGTTGCAGTTCGACGGCGCGATGTTCGCGCGCGGCCTGATCCTCGACCTCGAACTCGGCAACGTCGTCAAGGCGAACCGCTTCGGCTACGTCACGCAGGCCGCGCACGGGACGCAATTGCTGCCGCACGACGTGCAGCGGAAGAGCTACAGCCAGGTCTGGGTCGAACTCAGCGAGCCGCGCTGGGTGTTCCTGAACACGCTGTTCTCGCTGTCGGAGGCGTGCATCTACGGCCAGATGGTCGAACTGCTCGATCGCGGCGAGTTGGACGCCGGACTCGACTACCGCCGCGTCTACACGCTGATCGCCGGGACGATGGACGCCGCACATCTCGAAGGGCGACTGAAGGCCGAGATCATCGCGTCGCCGGCATCGTTCGTGGATCTCGACCCGTTGCTGCCGCAGACGCTGCTCGATCTCAAGCAAGCCGGGAAGAAGCTGTTCCTCGCGACGAACTCCGAGTGGCACTACACGCGGGCGATGATGAGCTACGCGTTCGACCGCTTCCTGCCCGGCGGCGACTGGCGCGCGTTGTTCGACCTGATCGTCACGCAGGCACGCAAGCCGGCGTTCTTCGAAGGCGACGCCGCGTTCGACGTCGTCGTCGACGACATCGGAACGGTGACGACGCACGAGGGTCCGCTCGCGGCGGGCGTCGTCTATCGCGGCGGCAGCGCCGAGCGCGTGCAGTCCCACTTCGGCGTGCACGGCGAGAACATTCTCTACGTCGGCGATCACGTCTACGCCGACGTCCACGTGTCGAGCCGGATCCGTCGCTGGCGCACGGCGCTGGTCTTGCGCGAGTTGGAGGACGAAGTCCTGCACGAGTTGGCGTTCGCGGCCGAGCAGCGGGAGCTGCAGTCGTGGATGCTCGCGAAGGAGCGGCTCGAGCACGAACAGGCGATGCTGCGGCTCGCGCTGCAGCGCGCCGAGCACGGCGGACCGCCGCCCGCCGACGTTCCCGGCAGCACACACGCGATCCACGAACGGCTGCGCGTCCTCCGCGGCGAGGTCGAGGCGTTCGACGCGAAGATCGCACCGCTCGCGCGTCGCGCCGGCACGCTCGGTCATCCGCACTGGGGCCCGTCGATGCGGGCCGGCAACGACAAGAGTCGTCTCGCACGGCAGATCGAGCGTTACGCCGACGTCTACACGTCGCGTGTGTCGAACCTGATCCACACGACGCCGTTCGGCTACCTGCGCGCGTCGCGCGGCAGCCTGCCGCACGACGCCTGAACGACGCCGCGACGGCGTGGCAGCGGCGTCAGGCGGCCGACGACGGACGAAGTTCGATCGGCGTGATCGTCGTCGTCACGCGGCGGCCGCGACGCAAGACGACGAGGTCGGTGGTGACGTCGATCGCGTACCGATCGAGCGCGCGGTAGAGGTCGGCGAGCGACGTCACGCGACGTTCGCCGATCTGGATCACGACGTCGCCCGGCAGCAGACCGGCGCGCGCGGCGGGTCCGTTCGACTGCACGGTGCGGATCGCGACGCCACGCGGAGACGCGAGACCGGCGTCGGCGGCGATGCGCGGCGGCAGTTGCACGACCTCGATCGCGACGCCGAGGAATGCGCGCCGCACGCGCCCGTGGCTCAGGATCTCGGCGACGACGAACGACGCCGTGTTGGCCGGAACCGCGAAGCAGAGGCCCTGCGCGGCCTGGACGACGGCCGTGTTGATCCCGACGACGTGGCCGTCGACGTCGATCAGCGGACCACCGGAGTTGCCCGGGTTCAGCGGCGCCGACGTCTGCAGCACGTCGTCGATCGCGCGACCCGACGCGCCGGTCGGCAGCGTTCGTCCGAGCGCACTGACGATCCCGGTCGTCACGGTGAAGGTCAGTCCGAACGGCGATCCGATCGCGAGCACGTGTTCGCCGACGCGCAGCCGATTCGAGTCGCCGAACGCGAGGTGCGGCAGCTTCGCGTCGCTCGGGACGCGCAGCACGGCGAGATCGCTCGCCGGATCGTCGCCGAGCACGTCGACGAGCAGCGTTCGCCCATCCTGCAGCGTCGCCTCGACGGCGTGCGCACCCCGGACGACGTGACTGTTCGTGACGGCGATGCCGTCCTCGCTCAGCAGGAAGGCCGATCCGCTCCCGACGCTGCCCCCACTCCCGTGCAGGATCTGCACGTGCAGGACGGCCGGCGCGACGGAATCGACCAGAGCCGACACTTCGTCGGAGAACGCACGCAACGTGGACATGCCGACCACGTACGACAGGACGCAAGGGTGCGCGGGAGGGACGCGTCCGCCGAGCGCGCGTCCGGCCGCCGCGGACGGCAGGCGCGTGCGGCGACGGTCAGCCCTTCGACTGGAGCGTCGCGCGGAGCTCGCGGATCCGACGCTCGGCGTCGCGGAAGCCGGGGTGGTACAGCAGCGCTTCGGTGAACTGGTCGATCGCGCGCTTCAAGTCGCCCTTGCCCTCGGCCTCGACGGCGGAGTCGTAGGCCTTCGTCGCGAGCTCGATCGACGCCGAGAGTCCGCTGATCCGCGCGGCGACGTCGCGATAGCCGGGCCAATCGGTCGCGATCGCCTGGTAGGCGGTCAGCGCGCCGGCGTAGTCGTTGCGCAGTTCGAGGTCCTTCGCCCCGAGATACCGCGCCTCGAATCCCCGCTCGCGCGCGAGCAGCATGACTTCGGACACCTCACCCTTGCTGGCGACGGTCTTCTCGTAGCAGGCCTTCAGGATTTCGGTCGCGGCGTCGTGTTGGCCGCGCAGGATCATCAACTCGGCCTCTCGCATCTTCGCTTCGACGTCGACCTCGACCTTCATCGCTTCGATGCGCTGCGTCAGACCGGGCAGGTCCGGGGCCGAGGTCGCGATGTCGGTGTACTCCTTCAACGCCGCGCCGAACCGACGCGCCTTCTCGATCGCCTGGGCCTCTTCGTACCGACGTTCGGCGAGGCGTTCTTGCGCCATCCGTTGCGGCGCCTTGGCTTCCTCGAGCCCGGGGTCGTTGCGAAGCGCGATCAGCATCCGGTACTCGGTCTGCGCGAACAGCCGCTCGGCGAGCGCGCGAACGCCCTCCAGATAGGCGTCCTTCGCCTTGCCACGCCGCTTCGTCCAGATCTCCTCGACCGACTTCAGCCCTGCCAGCGCCTCGGGTTGGTTCTGGACCGTCGACAGCGCCTCGTTGAACGCCAGCAACGCGCCCTCCAGATCCTCTGCCATCAGGGCTTCGACCCCGCGCTGGGCGGCGGCATCGGCGAGCTTGCCCTTCGTCTTCTCGATCCAACGAAGCGCGATCCGGTTCTCGGGCTCGGTGACGAGGACGCGCTCGAACTCCTGCAGCGCCTCGCGGTCACGATCGAAGAAGACCAGCTCCTGACCGCGCTCCAGCATCGAGGCCGTCCGCGTCTTCCAGTACTGCCGATCGATTTCGCGGTCGTCGGGGTCGAGGTCGCGAGCGAGCTCCGCTTCCTTGTACGCCTGGTAGTAGTTCGCGCGTTCGTAGTACTGCTCGCTCGATCGCAGCCGGGCGCGGCCACTGCCGCACGCACACAGCAAAGTCGCGACAGCGCAGATGGTTGCGGTCGTGCAGGCTGATTTCATCGAGCTCGTTTCGGTGCCAGCGCGCGACGCGCAGGTTGCGGGAGGCGGCGAAGAAGGGTCAGAATGATGCGTCTTCGACCTTTCGCCGCCAAGAATCTTCCCGAGCGATGCCAGAGACCACGCGCCCCGTCGACGTCTACGACCTGACTGCTTTCGTTCGCGACGTCGAGGCGATCCTCGCACGCAGCCCATCGATGCCGGTGAAGGTCAAGGAGGTCGGCGCGCTGACGACGCGCCTCGTTCAAGACGGTTCCTGGCTCGCCGACCGATATCGCATCGGTCGCGAGGACTGCTACGCGCGCCACCTGCTGCACCGCGACCGCCAGAATCGCTTCGTCGTGCTGAGCTTGGTCTGGCTGCCTGGACAGGCGACGCCGATCCACGACCACGCGTGTTGGGGCACGATGGGGATCGTCGAAGGGCAGATCGAAGAGGTGAACTACGACCGCCTCGACGACGGCGCACGACGCGACTACGCCGAGTTGGCCGAGGTTGGCGGCAAGGTCGTCGGCCCCGGCTCGACGAGCTACCTGCTGCCGCCGTATCGCGAGATTCATCGCATCGGCAACCCCGGCCCCGGCACGTCGGTCTCGGTGCACGTCTACGGGCGCGACATCGACGAGGTCAACGTGTTCGACCTCGTGACCCGCAAGGTCAGCACGATGCGGATCAAGTACTACAACCCGGACACGGGTGGGTGTGAGTTTGCGATTTGAACCGGGCCGCTTTGCGGCCCGGTTCAAACCGCAAACGACGATCACACTGCGACGCCGCAACGCGGGAAGACCATCTCGACCAAGCGCACCCATCGCCCCCGCTGCGGCGTCGGTGGGGTCACGCTCCAGGGTGGTTGGGCACGAGTTCCGCGGTTCGTCGAGTGTCGCGATGCGGTGTCGCGCAGGGTGATGGGCTCGGCTCGGGTCTTCGTTCGCGGGGCGGAGTTTTGGTTGCGGGGTGACGTCGGGGGCGGGCCCCGAGGCCTCTCGCGCGTACCTCGATGAAGTTCACTCGCCGGTTGGTGGCGGGTCTGTCCGCCGTTTTGTGTGTGGTTCTGGCCGTCGCCGTCGGCGGGGCGGGCGTACTGCGAGCGGCGCCGCAGTTGCCGACGGGGATGTCGGCGATGGTCGGGGATGGGTTCGTCGACCTGTCGCACGAGATCGGGAGAGTCGGCACCGTCGTCGCGATCGGGAATCTGACGGGGATCCGCGACGGCAAGAAGGAACGCCTCGACGAGAAGGACCGCGGGCTCGGGGAGGGCGGCAGCAAGGTGTCGATCGCCGGCACGGTGTTCTTCCGCGTCGCATGCACGGGGAAGTTCGCGATCCAGACGCCGCTGCACGGCGCACCCGGTGCGAAGTCGATGACGCTGCGCTTCGACATCCAACTCGCGACGCTCCCCGACGGCACGAAGGATCGTCGATTCCTGCTGCCCGACAGCGTGCGGTGCGAGGACGACATGCTGGCTCTCGTCGTGGCGCGCCCTGACGACAAGACGAAGCGCGGCGATCCGATCGTTCGTCAGGTGCTGCGCTTCGACGCCGCGATCGACAAAGGCGCGGACCCGCAGAAGGCATTCCACGCGCGCGCGACCGACGTCTTCCGGGTCGCGGCACGAAAGGTCGAACTCGAGGAGACGATCGAAGCCGCGAAGTTCGCGCACCGGCAAGGGCGGACGGCGGACGCGAAGAAGCTGATCGACAGAGTGCTCGAGAAGAAGGTCGACCTCGTCGACCCGACGCACCGTGGCTGGCTGAGTCGCGCCGTGACGCCGCTCGAACAGGCGGCGCGTGAACTTCGCGAGTCGTTCGACGCGCCGAAGTGACCGCGCGTCACGCCTTGCCGATGAACTCTTCGAGGTCGGTCCGCAGCTCCTGCAGGCCGTAGGACGGCACCGTGATGCAGCGGTAGATGATCCGCTCGAGATCCGGCGGCGTCTTCGGGTTCAGCATCTGCGGCGGGCAGTAGCTGAAGAAGTAGCTCAACGACAACCGCAGCGTCTCGCCGCCGCTGCGCGAGTGCGCGTACTCCCACGGCACTTCGTCGAACGGCAGCGTCCCGGTCAGGATCTCGTAGATCATGATCCCGATCGCCATGACGTCGGCCTTGCTGTCGCGGTGCAGCAGCGGGTTGTAGTGCGGCGTCGTCGTGCAGACGTTTCGCCCCGCCACGCGCATCGCCGGGTCGATCAGCACGATCTTCCCGCTCGGCTTGATCAGGATGTTCTCGGGCTTCAGATCGCCGTGATAGTCGAGGTAGCGCTCGTCCTTCATCGCGATCAGCGCGCGAACGGCGGCGAGGAACCAGTTCAAGTGGATCCCTTCGAGTCCGCGCACCTTCTCGCGCAGCGTCTTGCCGCGCGTGTACTCGAGGACCAGCATCGGGTGACCGTCGACTTCGAGGCGGTCCTTCAAGCGCACCATGTTCGGTGACTTGTTGACCTCCAGCAGTTCGGCCTCGCCGCGCAGCATCGCGTCGACTTCCTGTTCGTCGAACAGGTCGATGCGAAAGCCGTTCGGCTCGAGGAACACGGCCTCGGCCGGAAGCTCGTCGGGGCTGATCCCCTCCGGCGTCCGCCGCGACGTGACCTCGAGGAGGCGCGTCACCTGACGCCCACCACCCGACGTGTGTCCGACCTTCAGGGCGACCTTGTCGCCGCTCTTCTCGTGCTCCGCCAGGTAGACGGAGGCGAACCCCCCGCGTCCCAAGTAGCGGGCGATCCGGAAGCCCTGAACGATTTCCCCGACCGCAATCTTGATCATCTCGATGCTGTTCCCCGGTGAGTCCGGTCGGTCCCGGACAGGCGCATCTTTCGGCAAGTCGCGGTCGGCGATGGAGATGGGATTGAGACACGAGCGGACGGCCCGCTGTCGTCGCGGCTTCGCAGCGAAATTGACGCGAACGTCGCCGCTCAGTGCCGCAGATCGACGGCGACCGTCGCGCTTCGCAACAGCGTCCCGTTCCACTGCGTTTCGACGCGCCAGTGGAACCGTCGCAGCGTCGCGAGTTCCGACGCCAACGCCGGATCCCAGGAGAACCCTCGGGTGACGCCGACGGGAATCGTCAGCCACTCGTCGAGATCGCCGTCGAGCACGACCACGTCGAACGCGAGCGACGCGAACGCCGGGTCACCTTCGTCGCGACCGTCGACGGTCTCGACACGCCATTCGAACGCGCCGTCGGCGATCGACGCGCAGATCCGCGGCCGCGCGTCGCGCAGCATCGCCTCGACGATCTCGGTCCGACGTCGCGCCACGGCCTCGGCGTGATCTCGCGCGCGCGTCAGGTCGCGACGCTCGATGGCTTCCTGCGTGCGGCGCAGGAACGGTCCGGCGTCCAACGCCGTGTCGACGGCCAGCAGCACGAGCGCGAACCCGAGCAGCTTCAGCAGCCATGTGTTGGAACGACTCTCGACCGTCATTTTCGCCTGCAGTGACCCGCGCCCTCGCGCCGCGGGCTATATCGGTCCCCCGATGCCGCCGACTTTTCCGCCCTTCGTCCCGCTTCGCCGCCGCGCCGCGCGCCACCCGGTCTTCGTCGTGCTGGCGATCGTCGTCCTGACGCTGGTCGCCGGATGCGGTGGCGGGGGTGGAAGCAGCGGCGCGGCGACGCGGCCGACACTCGTCGGCACCGTGCTCGTCGGAACGAGCCCGACCCCGGTCCCCGGCGACTTCCTGCTGCTCGTGTTCTCGGAGGACGTGGTCCCGGTCAGCGGGCGGCTGCTCGACGGCAACGACATCGACGTCAACGGCGGGACGCTCGGAACGATCACGGCGCTGCCGACGCAGGTCACCGCGCGCACGCTGCGCGTCGACCTCGGGACCGGCGCGTCACTGACGGCCGGGTCGACGACGATGTCGATGCGGTCGACGAACGACGCCGTCCAGAGCGTTCGCGGCGCGCTCGCCGGCCCGGGGTCTGCGGTCACGATGACGGTCGGTGACGGCGACAACCCGACGGTCGGTGGGCTGACGCTGAACGGAATCCCCGCCGCACTGAACGGCACCGGGCCTGCCGGCGGGACGTTGCAGGCACCGCGCAACGGCTTCGCCATCACGTTCACGCACACCGACGCGACGTCGACGATCGACACGTCCCGGACGGTCGTGGCCGCCGACGTCACGGTCGTCGCCGACGGCGCGGCGCGCGTCGCCGGGACGAATCTCGCGCCGTTCCTGACGCCGGACCTGTCACCGACCGCGAGCAGCTACCAAGTGCCGGCCACCGTCACGTTCCCCGACGGCCTCGTGACGCTGTCGGTGTTCGTCTTCGACCTCAGCGGCATGCAGTCGTCGCCGGCGACGTTCGGCTTCCGCGTCCGCGCCGGCACCGCCGCCGTCCGTCCGTTCGAGAACGGTCAGGTCTGGTTCGTCGACCTGTCGCGGGACGTCGAGGACTACCAGTTGAACCCGAACATCGTCGGCCGCGCGACGCAGCCGATCTCGGTCGTCCCGGGCGCGAACGCGCGCCCCGACATCGAGGACCTGTTCGTGTTCCTCGGCCTGCACGGTGGCAACGGTGCGCTCGACGCCAACGTGACGACGCGCTTCCGGAACGATCTCGCGACCGAACTGGCGACGCTGTGCGCGGGGACGTCGATCACGTTCACGTTCACGTCGCCGGGCACGTTCCCGAGCGGTCTGACGAGCGTGCCGTACGCGAACCTCGGCTTCTCGCAGATCGCGCTCGCCGGTTCCGAGAGCACGCAAGGGAACAGCGGTGTGCTCGGGGTCGCGATCTTCGATCCGAGCAACAAGTTCCAGAACGACAACACGCGGATCGACTTCGGCGGCACGCAGCGACTCGGCGTGTTCCTGCACACGATGGCGAACGTCGGAATGCGGCCGCCGGGGTCGTCGACGTTCCGGCTGACGTTCGATCCGTTGTCGCCGTCGTTCGGCGGCACCCCGATCGGCGGCGTCGCCAACGACGACTCGCGCGTCGCCGGCACGCTGACCGACGCTCGCGGCACGACGATCACGACCGCGATCCGCCGCTTCGCACGCGCCGCGGCCGTCGTCCTCGCACACGAGTGCGGCCACTCGATGGGCCTCGTCAAGGACGGCGCGATGCCGACCGGGCTCTACGGCGGCGACCCCGTCAACTTCCCGAACTCGACGTCGGGACACATCGCGCTTTTGGCCCTGTTCCCGGCTGGATCGCAGGAAGTCATGGCGCCGTCGATCTCGTTCGACGCCGCGCTGTCGTCGTCGACCGCCTTCAACCCGCTCAACCTCGCCTATCTCCGCGAACGCGTGATCCAAGATGACAACTGAACGATCGCTGCCCGCGCTGCTCGTCGGCTGCGTGCTCGTCGCGCTCGCCGCGTCCCCCGCTCAGGAGCTCCGTCACGCCGCCGTCGCTGCCGATCGCGTCGTCATCGGCACCGTCGTCTCGGTGCGCCCGATCGGCAAGGACTGGATCGTCCACCGGCTGAAGGTCGCACGAACGCTGAAGGGCGAGGCAGCCGAGTTCCTGCAGATCGTCGAGCAGAAGCAGCTCGCGATGCATCACCGTCCGACGCCGGCACAGCAGCGCGTCTACTGCCTGCACGACGTGCCGCCGACCGCCGACCTCGCGCCGCTCGCGGGGAACGGCCCGCTGACGAAGGTCACCGGCCACGCCGACGCCGCGCCGCTCGTCAAGACGATCGCCGACGACGAGCCAGCGCTCGTCCTCGTCCGACTCGTGCTGGAGTCCGAAGCCGGCAAGAGCGCGAAGACGATCGCGCCGCAGGTCGTGGCGCTGGTCGCACTCGACGACGCCGCCGTTCGCGCCGAAGCCGTGCGCATGCTGACCGAGCGATCGGTGCTCCGCGACGCGCTGACGCGGATGCAGTGGAGCGACCTGGTCGCGCGCGCCGTCGGCGAGTCGCAGGACGTTCCGCTGAAGATCGCGCTCGCCGAACTGTGCGCCGAGCATCGGATCGACCGCCTCGTCGAGTCGCTGTGCGTGTCGTTCGACACCGTGCACGACCCGCGTTGGAGCAACGCCGTCGGGCGGATCGCGAAGTTCCTGCACGGCGAGAACGCGATCGACGTCCTGCGGCCGTTCGTCGAGCGCCCGCGCGATCCGAAGAGCCGCGCGGCGCTGCTGCTGGCGATCGGACACTCCGACACGGCGGCCGCGCGCGAGGCGCTGCTGCGGATGCGCGCGATCGGCGAGGGCAAGGACGCGGCCGTCGAAGCCGCGCTCGAGGCTGCCGGCGTCAAGACACCGAAGGACGCCGACGCGAAGGGCAAGAACGACAAGAAGTGACGGGGTCGCCGTCGCGCGCGTCGTGCGACGTTCAGCGGCGGCGCGTCGACGCGTCGGTCGCCCGCGGATCGGCACCGATCGCGAACAGCGTCTTGCGCGCGCGTTCGACGTCGCGCTGCCGCCCGACGAGATCGAGCACGTCGATGGAGGCTTCCGGGACGACGATCCCGCGCAGGTAGTAGCGCGGACCCTTACCGGTGCCGGCGTCGGGCCGAACGAAGCGGAGTTCGGTGCGCGTTCCGACCAGCCATTCGACGGCCGGTGCCGGCGCACCCGACTTGGTCAGTCCGAGCGTGACCATCCCATGCGCGTGGACGTCGAGATCGAGGTACCAATCGCCGACCAACGGGATCAGCAGATCGCCGATCGCCGCCGGCGGCCGGAGCGTCAACCCGGGCGCGAAGAACGAGTCGGCGGCTTCCGCGAGCCGCAGCGCGACCTCGTGGATCTGCGGGTACTCGACCGAGCGCTTCGGCGCGTTGCGCGGCAATTGACGCAGCGACGCAGCGAGCGGAGCGCCGAGCACGACGGCGCGGGCCGGCGGTGAACGTTCGCTCGCCGTCGCGGCGACCAGGATCCGTTCGAGCACGATGACCGGCCCGAGTTGCGTGGCCGTGAACACGGCGTCGCCGTCGCCACCGACGAACGCAACGAGGCCGCGGAACGTCCGCGGCGCCGGTGTCGCGCGGTGCACCTGCCCTCCGCCTTGGAACAGCGTCACGCCGTTCTCGCCGTGCACGTCGACTTCGACGAACAGCGGCGTCGGGCGACGTTCGTCCGGCACGACGCGAATCCGCGTGCCGTCGGCGAGGCGCAGCTCGATGCCGTTGCGGAACGACTCGGTCTGTTCACCGCCGCGCAGATGGAGGCGCGCGGTCGGCGACACGAGCAGTTCGACGCCGCCCGCGAAGTCGAGCTTGACGCCTTGCGGTTGCGCGCGGACCAACACGCCGCCCGGCGAACGCCACCGACCGGGCGCCGCCTCGCCGTCGGCCGCAGTGGCATCGCGACGCTGCGAATGGGCGACGACGCCACCGCGACCGAGCCCGAGCGCGGCGAACGGCAGCCGGCCGTCGATCAGGGGGCCGGTCGCGATCAGCGCCGAGGTCGGCGGAACGGGGAGGACCGGAC
>JAEYTU010000584.1 GCA_023433825.1 Planctomycetota bacterium | reverse complement strand
GCACGGGAGGCCCCAGCAAGCACTGTCCCATCGCGGCCCGCGATGTCGGTCTTCGCGCGAAGCGCGAAGACGTTGGGCTGCGGCCCGATCGCGGGCCGCGATGGGTCGCCATGGTCGATCCGCGCGTCGACGTAGTCGCCGGCACGGATCGTCGTCGCGAACATCCGCGCCTGCGCGACCGTGCGCGCGAGTTCGGTCGAGAGTCGTTGCGTCCCGAGTCCGGTCTCCGCGGCGACGAGCGGAAACAGCTCGTCGGCAGATCGTTCGAGGCGCCGCGCGACCTCGTCGAGGAACGACGCGCGTTGCGCGCGACTCGTCTCGGCCAGGGCCGGCGCGGCGGCGGCGGCGCGAGCGGCGACGGCGTCGACGTCGGCCAGCGAGGCGTCCTGGAACGTCACGACGTCACCGCCGCCGTGCGCAGCGTCGCGACGTCCGGACGTTCGCGTAGCACGGCGCGAATCGTCGCGAGACCTTCGTCGCGTGTCGCACCGGCCAGCGGCAGTCGCGGCGGCCGAACGCGTTCGTCGCCGCGACCGACCTCGTGCTGGACGAGTTTGATCCACTGGACGAAGTCCGGAACCGTGTCGAGCCGCAGCAGCGGCAGGAACCATCGGTACAGCGCGAACGCCGCCGCGTGGTCGCCGCGCCGCGCCAGCCGGAACAGCGCGACCGACTCGTGTGGCAGCGCGTTGACGAGGCCCGCGACCCAACCCGTCGCGCCGGCGGCGACGCCTTCGAGGACCATGTCGTCGAGTCCGACGCACAGCGTCAACCGGTCGCCGAGCCGCGCGCGCAGTGCCGTCACGCGCCGCGCGTCACCGCTCGACTCCTTGACGGCCGCGAGATTCGGATGTGTGGCCGCGAGGTCTGCGACCAGCGGTGCCGTGAAGTCGGCGCCGTACGCAGGCGGGTTGTTGTAGAGCATGCACGGCAGCGGCGACGCGGCGAGAACGGCCGCGACGTGCGCGATCGCCTCGCCCGGCGCGCCGTGGTGGACGTAGGCCGGCAGCACCATCAGCCCGCGACAGCCGACTGCGGCTGCCTGCCGCGCCAGCGCGATGGCTTCCTGCGTCGACGAAGCACCGATCCCCGGCACGACCGGTGCCGATCCGGCCGCCGCGACCGTCGTGCGCAGGATCGCGACCTTCTCGTCGAAGCTCAGCGTCGCGCCTTCGCCGAGCGAACCGAGCGGGATCACTGCATCGCAGCCGGCGTCGAGCAGGAATCGAACGTGCGCCGTCAGCGCCGCGTGGTCGACGCCACCGTCGTCGCGAAACGGCGTCGTGATCGCCGGGAGGACGCCTTCGAAGCGCATCACTTGACCTCGTAGCCGGTCTTTGGATCGACGTTCATCGCCAGCGTCTCGCGGTCGAGCGTCACGAAGACGAACCCGTACATCATCTCCTCGAACGTCTGCTGCCCGAACTTCACGGTGTCGGTCGGATCGGGGTTGAACGGGTTGAACGCGCTGTTGTCGAAGTGTGCGAACACTTCGAGACGCGTGCCGCTCGGCAGCTTCACGGCGCCTTCGTGCGCGCGATACGACGACTGCCAGTCGAAGTCGTAGTTCGGGATCATCAACAGCGTGTCGGGCTCGGCGTCCGGGCGATGGGCGACGAACGTCATGTCGCGGCCGCGCAGGTGCATGTGCGCGAAGTAGCCGATGACCGTCGCGTCCTCGCGGACGCGGCGCGACGCAGCGACGCGATGGCTCTCGGCACCGGGCGGAATCGCGAACCGCGTGTTCGTCACGACGATGACCTCGGCGCGGCGCGTGACCGGCTGCTTCGGGAACCGGATCCCGAGCCGCAGTCGGTCGATCTCGGGTTTCCCGGTCGTCACGTAGTGAGCCTGGATGCCGAGGACGGAGCCCTTCGGGATCTTCATCGCCGTCCCGGGATCGAGCACCATCGGATCGCCGCCGGGGACGAAGCCCGTGATGAAGCCGTCTTGCGTGAACCCGCGGCTCGGTTCGAACCACGCGACGTTCGCGTGATGCAGCACGCGCTTGTTCGTCGGCAGGATCTCGACGGCCTCGACCCATGCGTCCTCTTTGAAGACGTACGGGAAGACGAGATAGCTGTACGGAACGACACCGTCGGCAGGCAGCCGCACCGGCGCCGGAACGCGCAGGACGAGGTCCGGCTCGCCGATCCGCCACGGCCCGGCGTCGAAGGTCCGCGCCGGCGGCGCCTCGGCCGGATCCCCGCGGACGAGCCCCGACTCGACCCAGTCGACCAGCATCGCGCGTTCGTCGGCCGACAGTCCGCGTCGATTGCGGAAGCTGCCGTGCGCATCGCTGGCGTGCCACGGCGGCATCCGCTGCTGCTGCACGACCTCGGCGATCATCTCGGCGTTGTCGGCGACCTGCTCGTAGGTCAGCAGCGCGAACGGTGCGGCGCCGCGTTCGTGGTGGCAGTCCTGGCACTGGCGTTGGATCAACGGCTCGACGTCGCGATGGAACGTGTACTTGCCGGTCCACGTCTGCTCCGGCGGCGGCGCGACCTTGCAACCCTCGACCGGCGTCTCCGCGACCTCGACCTCGGCGCCCGACAGCACGGCGTCGAGCGCGAGCTTCAAGTCGTCGCGCGTCGGCGTCGCGCGGACGTTCGCGTAGCGGACTTGATCGTCGACCTGACCGCGGTAGCGAAGCGTGCGCGCGGCGTCGAGGACGACGGCGGTCGTCGTCCGATCGACGCCGAGTGCGCGCAGCACGCGGAAGTCCACGTCGCGGACGAACGGATACGGCTGTTCGAACGTGATCGCCTGCGTGCCGACGTCGCGCATCGTGTCGGAGCGCCCGACGTTGACGGCGACGAACTGCACGCCGCGGGGGGCGTACTCGGCCGCGAGGCGCGCGACCTTCGGCAGCACGCGGCCGACCATCGGGCAGTCGCGCGTGACGAAGAACAGCACGTAGGCCTTGCGCGGGCCGAAGTCCGACAGGCGGCGTCGCTGCGAGCGGATGTCGACGAACGACAGGTCGTCGACGACGGTGCCGATCGCCGTGCTCGCGGACGGCGGTGACGACGGGGACGTTGGCGTCGGCGTCGGTTCCTGAGCGGCGGCGGGCGACGCCGCGATGGCGACGACGGCGAACAGGGCGAGGACGCGGCGCGCGAGCATGGCGTCAGGCTACGGGCCGCCTATCGTCGCGGGAACCGGGACGTCGTTCCGGAAGAACGGATGCACGACTCGAACGCGATCGAACTGGCACTGGCGCGCGCGGCGTCGAGCAGCGTTCCGGCGGATCCGGTGGCCCGTGCGACGACGGTGGCGCCGCTGCTCCGCGAGTGTCTGCGGCGGCTCGAAGCAGCCGCCGACGACTGGGTCGACGCGGCGTGCGCGGCGAAGGGAATCCCGCGCAACTCACTGCTCGTCGCCGAGGAGATCGCTGGCGGACCGATCGCCGTCGCGCGCGCGTTGCAGGCGTTCGTGCAGTCCCTCAGCGCACTGCGTCACGGCG
>JAEYTU010000558.1 GCA_023433825.1 Planctomycetota bacterium | reverse complement strand
GTGCCCGACAGGTCACGTTCGCCGGACCACGGCACGGTCGCCGGCGCGCCGACGGGTCCGGGGAGTCGCTGCTGCGGCGGGTCGAGCGGGAGGCTCGGGCTCCTACCCCACTCGGCCAGATCCCCGTCGAAGGTCGGCGGTGTGGTCGTCCGGGGGACGGCGAACGGCTCCTGACCGGCCGTCGAACCGGCGATCGTCAGCGCGATGGCGAGAACGGCGGCCGGAAATGGAACTCGCCATTCACGCCAGTTGTTCGCCATCCGCAGGCCTCCAGATCGGCAGAATTCGCCACGAGGCCTGAGACTGCGGCGCGCGCGAGGCGTCAGCAGTCCCGACCGCGAAGGGCGGAATCGTGCCGTCGGGCGAATCGCCGGTCCATGGCGAATTCAGGTGACGACGCGCCGCACCGACGAATGCGTCGGGCGGCGGGGATGTCGGCGGGCCCTCGGGGCGAGCCGTCGGTTACTCGGGCGAGCGGTCGGTCACTCGTGGCGCGGCCGGCGCGGACCGCGATCGCCGTGGCGAGGACCGCCGGGTCCGCGGTTGTCGCGACGCGGGCCACGATCGAACCCACCGCCGCCGCCACCTTGACGGTCGGGGCGCGGACCGCGCGGGCGATCCCATTCCGGCGCCGGTGCGCCTTCGATCGGCTCGGCGGCGACGGCACCGACGACGTCCGCGTCGACGTCCGCATCGCCACCATTCGTCGCGCCGATCGGCGCCGCGTCACGTTCGCGCGGCGAACGACCGCCGCCCGGGCCGCCCTGCGCGCCGCCGGGCAGCAGCGCCTTGCGGCTCAGCTTGATCTTGCCGAAGTCGTCGATCGCGATGACCTTGACCTCGATCTCGTCGCCGACGCGAACGACGTCCGTGACGGCGCGGATGAACTGGTCCGACAGCTCGGAGACGTGACAGAGGCCTTCCTGTCCCGGCAGGATCTCGACGAACGCGCCGAACTCCTTGATCGCCGAGATGCGGCCCTTGTAGATCGCGCCGACCTCGACCTCGGCCGTCATCGCACGGATCCGATCGACGCAGCCGTCGACCTTCTCCATGTTCTGACCGGCGACCGTGACCGTGCCGTCGTCCTCGATGTGGATCTTCGTCGAGAACTCTTCCTGCAGGCCGCGGATCATCTTGCCGGACGGGCCGATGACGAGACCGATCTTGTCGACCGGGATCTTCAGCGAGATCAGGCGCGGCGCGTTCGGGCTGATCGTCTCGCGCGGTTTGCGCATCGTCTTCAGCATCTCGCGCAGCACGTGCATCCGACCGAGGCGCGCCTGCTCCAGCGCTTCCTCGAGGATCTCGCGCGTCAGGCCCTCGCACTTGATGTCCATCTGCAGCGCTGTGATCCCCTTCCCGGTCCCGGCGACCTTGAAGTCCATGTCGCCGCAGTGGTCCTCGGAACCGAGGATGTCGGAGAGGATCGCGTAACGCTTGCCCTCCATGACGAGCCCCATCGCGACGCCCGCGACGGGTTGCTGCAGCGGAACGCCGGCGTCCATCAACGCGAGCGTGCCACCGCAGACCGTCGCCATCGACGACGAGCCGTTCGACTCGAGGATCTCGGACGTGATGCGAACCGTGTAGGGGAACACTTCTTCCGCGGGCAGCACGGGCTCGATCGAACGTTCGGCGAGCGCGCCGTGACCGATCTCGCGGCGACCGACGGACATGATCCGCTTGACCTCGCCGACGCTGAACGGCGGGAAGTTGTAGTGCAGCAGGAAGCGGCGCGGCTCCTCGGGGTAGAGGCCGTCGATCCGCTGTTCGTCGTCGGCAGTGCCGAGCGTCGCGACGACGAGCGCCTGCGTCTCGCCGCGGGTGAACAACACCGAGCCGTGCACGCGGGGGAGCACGCCGACTTCGATCGTGATCGGACGAATCGTCGTCCAGTCGCGGCCGTCGGCGCGGCGGCCGTCGAGCACGGCTTGCCGTTCGCCCTGGTCCATCAGCTCCTGCGCGATCTGGCCGACGAACTTCTTGTGGTCCTTGACCTGTTTGTCGGTCGCACCGTCCGGCGGCGGGAATGCCTCCGCGAGGGCCGCGAGCGCGTCCTCCTTCGCCTGCTTGCGTTCCTGCTTCGAACCACCGGTGACCGGCGCCGCGCGCAGCTGCTTGCCGACGCGACGATCGATCTCCTTCGCGAGCGCCTCGTTGCGCGCCGGCTTGACGAACTTCTGCTTCGGCTTGCCCGCCTTTGCGACCAGTTCGTCGATCATCTCGGCGACTTCGACGCAGATCTTCCGGCCGAGTTCGATCGCTTCGATCATCACGGCTTCGGAGACCTGATTCGCACCAGCTTCGACCATGACGATGGCGTCCGCGTGCGCGGCGACGGTCAGGTTGAGTTGGTTCTCCTTCGAGAGGAGTTGCGGCCACGTCGGATTGACGACGAGCTTGTCGTCACGAAGTCCGATCCGGCACGCGCCGAGCGTCGCCGTGTTCGGCAACGAGCTGAGTGCAACCGCCGCGAACGACGCGATCGCCGCGAGGATGTCGGATTCGTTCTCTTGATCGGTCGCGAGGACCTGCGAGAGAACCTGGACCTCGCCTTTGAATCCTTCGGGGAACAGCGGCCGAATCGATCGGTCGATGATCCGGCAGCCGAGGATCTCCTTCGTCGTCGGGCGACCTTCGCGCTTGAAGAAGCCACCGGGGAACCGACCAGCAGCGGCCGGCTTCTCGCGGTACTCGACGGTCAGCGGGAAGAAGTCGATGTCGTCGCGTTCCTTCGCGCCTTGCGCGGACGCGAGCACCATCGTGTCGCCGTAGCGCGCGACGCAGGCACCGTCGGCGAGCTTCGCCATGCGGCCCGTTTCGAGCGTCAGCAGGCGGCCGCCGATCTCGCGTTCGACGCGGACCGGGCCCCATGCGACGCCGGCGTCGGAGTCCTGCTGCGGCGCCGCGCGCCGCGCCGTCGCGCTCTCGCGCGGTTGAGCTTCCGTGGATTGCGCGCGTTCGGTCGTGCGCGGGGAGCCGCCGTCGGTGGATTTGCCGCCGCGGCGACGCGAGGTCTTCGGTGCCGCTGCCCTCTCGGGCGCCTCGTTCGCGGTCTTCGCTTTCTTGTTTGCCATCGCTTCTTTTCTCAACTCGGAGCCGGCGCCATCGGCGACCGGCGTGTACGGCGACCCAGGAAGGGTGCGCCGAGTGCGTCCACCGCTGCGCGGGGACGCGGAATGCGCAGACGTGGGTCTCGCAAGCGGCGACCGGAGCTTCCGGTCATCGGCCGCGGCGTCCGCCGCCGACCGTCAGGACGCTTGCGAGCGTCTCGTTGCGCGCGAACGTCGCGCGCGGGTTGTGCCCATTCGTGCGGATCCATCCGCCCGGGCGTGCTGTCAGTGTCGTTGTCGTTGTCGTTGTCGTCGTGCCGGTAGTGCCGCGATTCGTCGCGGGGTGCAAGAGTGTGTCGGGTTCGTTCCTTGGCGACTGCGGTTTGCCGACGGGGTCGCGAGCGGGACGTGAGGCCCCAGCAAGCACTGTCCCATCGCGGCCCGCGATGTCGGTCTTCGCGCGTAGCGCGAAGACGTTGGGCTGCGGCCCGATCGCGGGCCGCGATGGGTCTCTGGCTGGTTCCGGTCGGCGTGCCGCGGGCGCCCGCACGGGGCGGGCAACCGTCGGCTCGACCGGAAGCGGGCACCGGATCAGCGCCGCAGACCCAGCTTCTGGAGCAGCTTCGTGTAGCGCTCCGGTGCCGCGCGGTGCAGATACTTCATCAGACGGTTGCGGCGGCTGACCTTCAGCAGCAGGCCGCGGCGCGAGCTGTGATCCTTCGGATGGAGCTTCAGGTGCTCCGTCAGTCCTCGGATCTCCTCGGTCAGGATCGAGACCTGGACGTCGGGCGAGCCGCTGTCGTTGTCGTGGATCCGGTTCTCGCCGATCAGTCGCTTGCGCGTGTCCTTCGTGATGACCATCCCTGTTCTCTCTTGCCTGGCGTTTCCAGGCTCGCCTGTCGGAACCAGGCTCGTCTCTTGGTTTCAGGACCTGCCGACGAGAGCCAGGGTGCTCCAGTCCGGCGGTCGAACCGTCGTCCACGACGGTTTTGGAAGCGCGGCAGGTTAGCGACGGCCACAGGCGCACACAACAACGACCTCGGCCGGCATCGCGCTCGCGGTGTCGCCGCGACGCCGGTCGCCGCGATCGCCCGCGCCACGGTTCACCGCGCCGTCGCGGGCACCATCGGCCGACTCGGCATCAACAGCAGGATCTCCTTGACGACCTGCGCCGACGCGTCGCGCAGGCGTTCGGTCGGGTCGAGCGGCGCCGGGCCGAGGCCGCCGGACTTGACGCGGCCTTCGACCGGACCGGCCCACAGTGTGTCGCCGTTCTTGCTGTCGGTCAGCAGGACATCGGCGGCGAACTGCACCCAACCGGTCGACTGCAGCGCCGACGTCTCGAAGCGCGTCACGCGAATGCCGAGGATCGCGTCCTCGTTCCACCGGTTCGACAGCGTCTTCTGATAGGCCGGGTCGACCGCGCGCAGTCCGCCGGTCGTCGCCTCGACCGGCAGTGCGCGATCGATCAGCGGGAACGCGAGCGGGCTGTACGCGCGCGCGACGAGGCCGCGGGCGGCTTCGTCACGCATGCGCGGCATCAGCGTCGCGAGCGCCTTCGTGTCGGTCGCGTCCTGCACCGGCAGCAACGCGATGTCGACCGGGGCGCGTGTCGTCAACTGCGCGGTCGACGTCAGCGACGAGCGGATCTCCGGCTGCGGCGACTGGCATGCCGTCACGGCGAGGAGAGTGAAGGCGAGGAGGGCGCGCGCGAAGTCTTGCATGGTGTCGAGGGCGGCGAACGTTAGCGGCGTCGGGTCCGCGTCGAAAGCATCGCGCGCGGCGTTCGCGGTCCGGTGCGTCGAGGCGTCGTCGATTTCGTCAGCCGTTCGCGCGTGCCGCGAACGCGCGCCGACTGCGCGCGCACGACTCGCAGCGCCCGCACGGTTGCGGACCACTGCCGTAGCACGACCAGAAATCGGACTCGCGCAGGCCGAGTGCGACGGCCGCCGCGGCGATGCCCGCCTTGTCGAGATCGAGCGTCGGTGCGACGACGCGGACGCGACGCTTCGTGCCGAGCGCGAGCGCGGCATCCATTGCCGCGACGAACGCCGCCGAGTTGTCGGCGAACGTCGCCGCCTCCTCGCGGTTGAACCCCGTCAGCACGACATCGGCGCCGCGCGCCTCGGCGATCGCGGCGGCGGCCGCGAGCAGCACGACGTTCCGCGCCGGGACCCAGACCGCGGCTGCCGACGCCGCGTCGCCGGGATCGTCGACGGTCCGCGTCGGGATCGGCGCGCCACCGTCGATCAACGCCGATCCCGCCATCGCAGCGGCGCTTGCGAGCCACGGCAGCGGGATCCGTTCGAACGGGATCGACCACCGGTGCGCGAGCGTCGCGGCGGCCCGCGCCTCGGCATCCGCCGCGCGCTGCCCGTAGTCGAACAGCAGCGCCGCGACGACCACCCCACCGCCGGCCCGCCACGTTCCGACCGCGACACCCGAATCGAGTCCGCCCGACAGCAGTGCGACGGCGCGCGCGGGCTTCGCCGACGCATCGCTCACGGGACCGTGAACGCGACCGGCGCCGACCGGGCGTAGGCGACTTGCTGATGGCGGAACTCGTCGAGGACGAAGCTGCCGGGCAGGAAGTTGACCGAGAACAGCAGGTACGCCTCCCCGCGGATCGACCACGTTCCACCGGCCAGACCAGTCGCCGGGGCGCTGCCGAGATCCGGCCACTGAATGGTGACCGCGCCGACGGCCCCGGTCCGGTCCTCACGCAGCAGCGACCATTCGCGGCCGGCGGTGTCGGTCGCCGTCAGTTCGAGCAATCCGACGCCACCGGCGAGCAGAGAAGTCGGCGCAAGCCGATCCTGGAAGGTGACTTGCGGCGGACCAGCGAACGGCCCCCCCGGCGCCGAGATCGTCGGGATCCCGGGTGCATCGACCGTCGGGAACGTCGTGCCGAGCACGTTGTCGAGGACGAGCCGCCGGTGGCGCGACAGGTTGCCGGCCGTGTCGCGCGCTTCGGTCGAGACCCAGAGCAGCGGCGAGAACGGCGTCAGCCCCGCCGTCGCGGCCAACGAGTAGTTGGCCTGGACCGAGAACGCCGCACCGGCCGACGGGGCCGCGATGCCGACGCCGAACGTCGCCATCCCGGGCAGTCCGCGCATTCCGGCGACGACGCGCACGGTCGGCCGCGCGACGAGGTTCGCCGTGTCGAGCCCACCGGCCAGCGCGAAGTCCTGCACATAGCTCGCGGCGAGCACGCCGCGCGTCGAGTCGGTCGCCGGGATCAGCGTCAGCGAGACGTTCGCCGTCGCGCCGCCGAGCGCCGGCGGCACCGGCGGCGTCGGGGTCAGCGAGTTGGCGCCGAGCATCGCGATCGAAAACGCCGTGAATGCCGGCGCCGCCGTCGGTTCGAACGTGCCGCCGAACCCTGTCACGACCTGCAGTCGGTTCGGCCGGATCGCCGCGTTCGGGATCAGCGTCGGCGTCGCCGTCGGGGTCTGGACGGTCTGCACGCGCGGATCGTCGAACACGCTGTTGCCGACCACTGCCGTCACGCCCGGCGACGGCGTCAGCAACGCGGTCCCGGCGAACGTCGCCGTCGCGCCGGTCTGCGGCCGCAGCGGCAGCGACACGAACGACGCCGGCGTGTCGAGCAGCGTTCGCAGGTGGTAGCCGGTGCCGACGAGCGTGATCGAATGCGTCGCGCTGACGAGATTCGTGAACGTCGCGCGCCCGTCTGCGCCAGTGACGCCGCTGTCGCGACCGCTCGGCGGACTCTGCGGGAGCCCCGTGTCGACGAGGACGACGACGCCGGCGAGCGGCTGCAGCGTCGCGTCGTCGTAGGCCTCGACGACGAGCGTTCCGCCGGTCACGTCCCCGGTGACGACGCCGCGCTGCCGGATCACGCCGCCGAACGCGGCGGGCGCCGGATTACCGGAGAGATCGACGACGGCGATCTCGTAGGCGACCGGCGCCGTGAGCCGACCGAGCAGCACCGGCGCCGTCACGAACCGACCGTCGTTGCTGCTCGCGAACAGGGCCGCACTCTGACTGCCGACCGTGAACGTGGCCGCCGCGAGGCGTTCGCTCGCCGTTCCGTGGCAGACGACGAACTCCTGGTCGGTCAGCAGGTCGCTGACGGTGCCGCCGTTCGGCGGTCCGATCGTCGTGACCGTCGGCGCCGTGACGTCGAGGCGCGGCGTGTTCGTCGTGCCGGCGCGAACGAAGCCGCTGGCCTTGTTCCCGCGCCCGAGCCGCGCCGCGAACGTGATCGATCCCTCCCGCAGCCGCGGCGCCGTGATCGCGCCGAGCACACCGGTGAAGTCGACGCCGATCGTCTGCGCGCCGGCCGTCGGAAGGCGCGCCGAGCGTTCGAAGAACGCGAGCTGTGCCGCGTTCGTGCTGCTGCTGTCGATTCCGTAGATCCGCGCGACGACTTCGTCACCGGCGGCGGCCGACGCGTCGACCTCGACGGCGACTTGCAGTGTCTCGAAGTTCGTCCGGTTGACCTTGTCCGGGAACCCGGCGGCCGGATTGCCGACGGTCACGCCGGTCGGCGCGGACTGCGGGAGCGTCGTGAACTTCGCGAACGGCGTCCGGCCGTTGAACTGCAGCACGCCGCTGTTCGCGAACGTGATCCCGGACGTCACGACGAGTTCGTAGGTCGTGGCACCGTCGAGTCGCGACGTCGGCGTGAAGCGCGCGATCCGCGGATCCGCGACGCCGGCGACGGCGAGGGGGAATTCGCGGTCGCCGTCGATCGGCGTTCCGCCGCGCGGACGGAGTTGCAGCGTCGTCTCGGACTCCGTGATCGACGCGGCGACCGTCGGCTTCGTGAACACGACGTAGACCTCGGTCTCGCGCTGGCGATCGGCCGCGTTGTCCTCGGGCAGCACGGTCAGGATTCGACCGTCGGGATCCTCGGTCGACGCGTCCGGCGTGAACTCGGCGAGGATTTGCTCGCTGCCGCCGACGCGAATGCCGTCGACGCTGCGCGCCTCCGGCGACAGCACGACTTCGTACGACGTCGGCGCCGGGCCCGACGGGCCGCCCCCGCCCGGCGTCAGCGGCGCCGCCGGTCGGAACACGACGACGGTCCCGCCGAGCAGGAAGTCGTAGGTCCCCGGCAGCGCCTGCTCGGTCCCGGCGAGGCGCACGATCAGCGTCGGCGACGCCGTGCTGTTCGACGGCGGGGCGATCGAGTCCTCGTTCATCGACTGGTTGAAGACGACGACGATCGGCACGGTCGACGGCCACCCGGCGCCGGTCGGGTAGGTCTTCTTGGCGCGCGGCCGAACGTCGACGACTTCGCCGCCGGTCGGGACGACCTGGATCGTCGAGGACCCCGGCTCGGGCGGGCGAATCGGCCCCGGCCTGTTGAAGGCGCGCCCGACGTTGTCGGAGCAGGCGCCGAGCACGGCGAGAGTGGCGAAGGCGACGAGAGCGCGGGTCGGCGGGCGGTTCGACATCGGGGGTCGGCTGGACGATGCGACGGGGGTGCGTATTCCGGCGGAATGGAGGCGGGGAGGGTAGCAGGAAC
>JAEYTU010000432.1 GCA_023433825.1 Planctomycetota bacterium | reverse complement strand
TCGAGATCCGCACGTATCCGCTGTTCCTGCTCGTCTCGGCGATCGCGACGCTGCTGCTGCTGCGCGTCGTCGGCCGGGAACCCACTCGTGCGCGCGACATCGCGTGGCTGTCGGCGACGCTCGTCGTCGCCGTCTACACGCACTACTACGGCGTCGTCCTCGCCTTCGCGGCCTTCGCGGCAGCGCTGCTCGTCCAATGGCAGAACGGTCGACCAGTGCGCGCGATCCTGATCGGTGGGGTGCTGACTGGCGCGCTGTCGATCGGCCTGCTCCCGTTCGTCCTCCAGTCGGTCGAGATGTCACGCGAGGGCGGGACCTCGGTCGGGATGCGCGATCTCGCGCGGATGCTCTACCGGCTCTACGGGCACCCGGCGGTCGGCGTCAGCACGCTGGCGATCGGCGCGGCGACGGCAGGCGTCGTCGTGCTCGTCGGTGTCGCGCTGCGTCGCCTGCGCCGCGCGGATTCGTCGCACGTACTGTTCGTGATGCTGTTCGTCGGCCTCGGCTCGGTCGCCGCCGCCGGACAGGTCGTCCGCGGCTTCAACGCCTACGCGAGCCACTACAACTCGTGGGCGGTCCCGGCATTCGTCGTCTGGCTCTGTGTCGGACTCGCTTCGCACGCACGCTTCGCACGAAGGGCCGCGACCGTCGGCTACGGGTTGCTGTTCGTCGCGAGCGTGCACGGAGCGTTCCTCGTCGTCACGAAACCGCAGGTCTTCGCGCACGGTCCGCACGCGACGCTCGCCGGCCTCGTCGCGGCGAACGGCGTCGACGCCGTCGAAGTCCTGATCGACACGCCGGAGTACGGCTACGCGTACTTCCCGCTGCGTTACGCGTTCGGGCGTGACCTTCGGCAGTTCCACTCGGTCGTGCAGGACGGCACCGGTGCCGTGCAGTTGCAGACGCTGACTCCCGAGCACGGCGCGGCGCTGGTCGGACTCGACCGGCTGAACGCGCGCACGGTCCTCGTCGTGAACACGCGCCACTTCGAGGTCCAGGATCTCGCGGCGCACTTGCGCGGTCGGCGCGATCTGCTCGGACCCGGGCCGGCCAACCGCGTCCTGGCTGCGTCCCCACGGTGGCGCGCCGAGGAGCCGCTCCTCGTCCCCGGCCTCACGGCCGGTCACGTGCAGTTGTTCAGGGCTGTCGACTGACCGCGCCGTCGGCGCGCGACGACGCGCGGTAGTCGCAGAACGACAGCACGACGATCGCGACGCAGGCCAGGTTCTTGCCGAGGATCATCGCCGTGCCGAGCGGCTCGAGCTGCAGCGCGCTGTCGTAGTTGCGATACGTGAACTTCAAGAACAGCAGCGCGACGAAGACGGCCGCGACGATCGCGTGTCGGCGCAGCAATGCCGCGTAGACGAACGTCGGCAACAGCCAGATCAGGTATTCGCCGGAGAAGACCTTCGCTCCGACGATCGTCGCCGCGACGACGACGCCGAACAGCGGCATCAGTGCCTGCGCCGCGACTCCGCGACGCACGGCGGCGAACGCCACGGCGCCGTACAGCGCGACGAACCCCGCCGTCAGTCCACCGCCGAACGCGCCCGACCATGGCGACGTGACGTTGTGCGACCCGAACGAGAACGTGCTCTCGACCGCGTGCACGCCGAGGACGTGCATCGACGCGAGCAGATTGCCGGCGGTGCTCTCGACGTGCAGCGGTCGGTCGGACATGTAGCGCAGGTAGTCGAGGACGTCTGCCGGTGACGTTCCGAGGAGCAGCATCGCGCCGTGGGGAACGGCGAACCCGATCACACCCGCGATCCCGGCACCGCTCGCACGCCACAACCGCGACGCGCCACCACTCGTGTCGGTCGCATTCGGCGAGCGCGCGAGTGCGAGGAACGGCAACAGCAACAGCGGCCAGAGTTTGATCGCGCCACCGACACCGAGCACGAAGGCCGCCGTGCAGCGCGACGACCGGCTCCACGCGTACAGACTCGCGGCCACGGTCAGCGCGACCGGAGCGTCGAAGCGAAGGACCGCGAGCGGTCCGAGGAACGCGATCCAGACGACCAGCCCGACCGCCGCGATCGCGACCGCGCTCGGGCTCCGGACACGATCACGGAACGCGAGCGCGACGAACGCGAACGTCGCCATCAGGCAGAGCGCCATCGCGACGGTGAACACGGAATCGAACGCGGCCGGGTCGTCGGCGACCGTTCGCACGGCGCAGAACAGCAGCAACGCGCCGGGTGGGTACTCGGACGTGAACTCGGTGTACGGCGCGAGTGCCGAGGCCGGCATGACGGCCGCGCTCGGCGGCGGTGGTACTTCACCGACGCGCTGTTGAACCCATTCGACGTAGCCGGGGACGAACGGAGCGCCGAGGACGCGACCCGACTGCTCCCAGTAGAGCCGGCCTGGCTCGTCGGCCTTCCAACCCATGGACAGCAGGTAGCCGAACGCGACCAACAGCGCCGCGACGGTCACGAGCGAGGTTCGCGATCGGATCATCGAGTGTCTCCGGAGCTCGTTTCGGTCGCGTCGCGAAGCAGCGACGCCAGCACCGCCGCCTCGCGATCCGAGTCGTGCATCGAAAGCACGGCGTCGCGGCCCTTCCGACCCATCGCGCCGAGGTCGGCCGGGTCGGCGTCGAGCACGCGCTGCATCGCGGCGGCGAGACCTTCGACGTCGGCGGCGGTCACGAGGAACCCGTTCTCGCCGTCGCGCACCAGCTCGGGGATGCCGGTGATCCGCGTCGCGACGACCGGACGGCCGAGCGCCATCGACTCCATCAGGACGACCGGGAGACCTTCGGCGAAGCTCGACAACACGAGCGCGCGCGACTCCTCCATCAGCGCCCGCGTCTCGCTGCCCGACAGCCAACCGAGCAACTTCACGCAGCCGCCGAGGTCGAGCGCGGCGATCCGCTCCTCGAGCCGCGCGCGCAGCGGTCCGTCGCCGCCGATCCGAAGCTCGAACGCGACTCCGGCGCGACGGAGGACGGCGCAGGCATCGATCAGGATCGGCAGCCCCTTCTGCTCCGACAACCGCGCGACCGCACACAACCGTCGCGACGCCGGCACCGGCGACGGCGGTCGTCCCGCGAACGCCGCGTCGACCCCGCAGCGCACGACGTGGATCCGCGGCCACAGGTCGAACGTCGTCCACCGCGCCAACTGACTCTTGCCGTACAGGCTGATGCCGAGCACGAACCGCGACTCGCGAACCTTCGTCGGGATCGACAACGCCTCGGCCTTCTCGAACTCCTCGGGGCCGTGCATCGTCACGCTGTAGGTCGGTCCGCCGAGTTGCTTCGCGAGCAGCGCCACCGCGCACGGATTCGTGCCGAAGTGCACGTGAAGGTGCGCGACACCGGCTGCGGCGGCGGCCTCGCGCAGCCAGCATGCCTCGGCGAGATACGCCAAGTGCACGAACCACGAGCGACCCGACGGTCGGACCAGTGCGCGCACGGCTCGCAACGCGCGCAGGAAACGCAGCGGCCGCGTCAGCAGCGTCCGCGTCACCGCGAGCAGGATCGAGCCAGCGCCGGCGTCGAGCACGACCCGCGTTCGCGCAGCCTCGGCGACGTCGGCCTCGTCGACGAGTCGATCGGGACGACGGATCGAGAACCGTTCGACGACGACCCCGAGCCGCTCCAGTGCGTGGATCTCGCGACGGATGAACGTGTGGCTGATCCCCGGGTAGTGGTTGACGAGGTAGCCGACGCGCAATCCGGCGAAGCCGTTCGCCGGCACGCTCACAGACGGACCCCGTGCTGCGCCGACCAGCGCATCAGGACGTACAGCGCCCAGACGCGCGACCAGTCGAGCCCCGGTGCGCCGGCACGGAACGCGTTCCACAGGCCGGCGACGAGTTCGCCGGACAGACCGACGGACGCCGCCGCCGCGGGGTCGAGCATGACCGCGTCCATCGCCGTGCCGAGTCGCTGCCGGATCCAACGGTCGTACGGCAGCACGAACCCGCTCTTCGGACGTTCGAACAGATTCGGATCGAGCCCGTCGAGCCCAGCGCGGCGCAGCGCCGCCTTGCGACCGACCGGGTGGAACCGCTGCTCGTGCGGCAGGCCGTGAACGACGCGCGTCAGTTCGGCGTCGACGAGCGGCAGCCGCATCTCGAGCGACACGGCCATCGACGCCGCGTCGGAATCGCGCAGCAGCCGTTCCCCGAGGAACACGCGCTGCTCCAGGATCGAGAGTGCTGCGAGCGTCGGGTGACCGGCGATCTCCGAGCGCAACAGATCGACACGCGACGCCGGCAGCCCGGTCGGCAGCGGCTTCGGTCCGCCGGCGAGCAACCGCGCCTGGAAGTCCGGAAGGAACAGCGCGTAGCCGAGCTGGTACAGCGC
>JAEYTU010000393.1 GCA_023433825.1 Planctomycetota bacterium | reverse complement strand
GCGGTGAAGCTGCCGACGCCGGCCTTCGCCGCGAGCCACGCGCCGCCGGCGAGCACGAGATTCGGCAGCGTGAACAGCGCGTTCTTCGCGCGCTGCACGGCGTTGTAGAAGCCGACGATCTTCGTCTGCATCCACTTCACCGTCTTGCCGACCGACGCGTCGACGGCGGCCATGCCGCCCTTCGTCTGGTCGGTGACGCGGACGACGATCTCGGCGCTGCGCTTCGCGACTGCCATCAGCTCTTCCCCTTGCTGCGGCGCGCGCGGTCGTGGCGTTCCTTCTCGACGAGCACGATCTTCGCCGCGGCCCACCACTGCGCAGCCTGGTGCGGCAGTCCCCCGGGATCAGGCAGACCAGCGACCTCGAGCAGAGCCACGTCCTCGACGACGCCCTGCGCGTCATGGCGCAGCCGAGCGTTGGGACAGCGCTTCATCGGAAGCGATCCCTCGCCTTTGCAGGCGCGACACTTTCCGCCGGCGCCGTCGCACTCGAGACAGCGCTCGTAGAGACGAACGCCTCGATCGACGATGCCCGCTCGACGCTCGGTGTCACAGCCCCAGGCCCTCCGCAGCTTGCGGTCAGTCCTGCAGACCTTGCAGGACATCGGAAGCGGCGGGCCCCACATCAGGCCCGCCGCGAGGATCAGTTTTTTGCGTCGTCCCTCGACACCTGCCGCAGGTCGTCGATCGCCTTCGTCAGCACGTCGATCGTGCTGTCGAACAGTCGGTCGATGCACTCGTCGGTGATGTGACGACGCTTCGTGCCAAGCACGGTGGCCGGCTTGTCGACGACCTGGAACGGCACTTCGGCGCCGACCTCGTCGCGCAGGTTCTCCCAGCCGACGAGTCCTGCGCGCAGCAGCGCCACGCGTGCCGCTCCGGTCTGGATCATCGGACCGGAACGCGTGACCACCGCGAAGCTGTCGCGCAGGTGCTGGTCCTCGAGGACCGTCAGCGGTCGAAGCTGGAAGACGGTCTGTTCGTTGGCGGGAAGGTCGCGCTCCTCGGGGAGCACGAACCGGACGGAGTGTTTGGCAGATCGTGCGAGCATGGTTCCTCAGTCGAAGATGAAGACGGCCTCGTCGTCGCCCTCACCGACGCGCACGGCGTGCGCCTCGACGGCGCGCGTGGCGATGCCCTCGCGATCGCCGATCGGCGCCGCGACGAGCTGCACCTTCGGCAGCAGGCAGGTGAAGCGGTTGCCGGCAGACGCGCCGACGCGGATCTCGACCCGCGAGTACTGCACGGTGCGGATGCGCGTGATCCAGTCGAACTGGTCCTTGTACGTCGCCTCCGGGTCGAGCCGCGCCGTGATGTCGCGACCGGTGATCCGATAGGACCTCGTGCCGTCGGGCGTCGATGGATCGAACGTCTGCGTCAGCGTGTTCGACAGGGCGATCTCCAGCGACGAGATCAGCAGCGCGAAGCCGTCGATCGTGATCGTCGCGTCGACGATGCGCAGCGGCGACGCCGACGATCCGTAGTTCGGGTTCGCGATCGGCATCGCGTCCTCGTGGTCCTTCCACTGCCCCGAGAACTCGAAGTTGATCCGACCGGTCTCGGCGGTGTTGAGAAGGAACGTCGCCGTGCCGCGCGCGCCGGCGAGGATCTGCCGGAAGCCGTCGAGGTTGTGCTGGATCGTCCGTGACGTCGTGCGGACCTGCCCCGGATCGTCCCCTTCCTGCAGCGTGCCGGTCGCGCCCGACTGCATCCCGGTCAGTTCCATCTCCGCGGTCAGCTTGCCGAGCAGAGGTTCGAAGTACGCCGACGACGCGACGACCGGGTTGTTGAACGGGTTGAGCTGCAGCAGCCGCGCCTTCACCGTGCCGCTCGCGTTCTGCCAGACCTCGCCGAGGATCGGCGTGCCGTCGATCACGTCGTCGAAGAACGCCCAGACAGCGGTCATCGAGTCGGGCGTGTAGATCCATCCGCCGGCGTTGTTGGCGCTGACGGTGCCCGTCGCGCCCGACGTCGCACCGGTGACGACGTCGGTCGACACGAGCTGCGCCGAGGTGTCGTCCATCACGACCGACAGCGACGTCGCGCCGTTGGCCGCGGCGCGCGTGATCCGACCGCTCTTGCCGCCGGTCGCGGTGAACGCCTCCCACAGGACGAACGGCCCGCCGGACACGGCGACCGAGAGCGTGAGTACTCGTCCCTGCACCTCGCGCATCCCGCAGCTCCGCAGGAACCCCCCGGACGGCGGACGCGTGGTGAGCGTGCCGCCGCCGCGCAGGTCCATCGCGAAGTTGAGGCCGAGCGTCGAACGCCCGATCGTCTTGCCTTCCGGCGAGAGCGTCTGCGACGCCGCCATCCGATCCGAGAACTGCTGGTCCTCGCGCAGCTCGGGGTCGAGCACGAGGACGGCGTCGTCGCCGTCCAGCGTTGGGGACACGCCTTCCTCGACCTCGTCGGCCGCCAGCACCTGCACCTTCTTCGTGAACATCCTGCCTCCTACTGCGTCGCGAACACTTCGCGGATCCGGACCGAGAACGAGCCAGCGACCGCGGTGCTGTGCCCCTCGCCTTGTGAACCGTCGTCGACCATCCAGCGCCCTGCCGCCTCGCCCGGCGGCGTGTACGCGAACGTGCCGCCGTGCTGGTACCGCTCGAGGAACCGACGCAGCTCGTGCAGCACTCCGGGACTCGCGTGGAACCACTCCAGCCCGCGCGTGCGCGTGACACGCGGGTCGAGCACCTTCGTCAGCACCGGGCCCTCTGCCGGCGAACTCTGCTGCACGACCTGACTGTCGGAGCCGGTGACGATCTCTGCGGTGGCGAGGATTCCTGGCATCAGGCGGGCAACTCCCGCGGGTCGGCCCGGCGATGGTGGTACGTCACCTCGAGGTCGATCTCGGCACCGATGTACGGCACGCCTTCGCGCAGATCGGCGATCGGGCGCCATCCGACGCTGCGGCTCCAGGTCTTCGCCAGCGGCACGCCCTGCGCGTCGTCGGCGAGGAAGCAGCGCTGCACGTCGGTCACCATCCGCTCGACGATCTCGCTCGAGCTGAGTCCCGACGCGCCGTCGTCGAACGTCCAGACCTCGATCAGAATCGCGAGCGTCTCTTCGACGTTGATGTTGTTCGTCTCGACGACGGCGCCGTCGGTGACGAACACGATCCCGCGGGGGAGCACCGACATGTCGATGCCCTGCTGCTTGATCTGCGTGACGCCGCCGCCGCCGAGCGCGAGGTCCCAGTTGAAGTGGTAGCCGCCGCCCACCGACATCGCGCCGAGACGCGCGACGAGGTTGTTGATCAGAGTGGAGCGAACCGTCGTCACGACCGGCCTCGCTTCGCCCACGCCTCGGTGGTCGCGGTTAACGCGTCGCCGATCAGCTTGTCTTGATCGCCAGTCTGCGAGTCCCACGTCTCCTTCGACCCGAGCGTCGGCTGGATGCGCACGCCGCCGACGAGCGCGAACAGCGGCTCCGCCTTGCGCTTGCTCCCCTTCCGCTGCCCCATCAGCACGAAGCGCGATCGGCCGCCGGCCGACTCGGCGCGGAACAGTTGCCAGCCCGCCGCTCGCGCGGCCTTCACCGACGCGAACTCCGGCTTGATCCGGCCGCGCGTGGGGCGCTTCAGCGGGATCGCGATCAGCTTCCGCTGTGACGGCTTCACGTCGCCGCCGTCCTCGTGGAAGCGAGTCGCCATCGAAGTGAAGAAGCCCTTCAACGCGATCTCGGACAGGAACGCGCTGTCGGCTGCGGCCGCGGCGGACGCGAGTCGCTGCCCGCTGACGAGCGCGCGCATGCGCGTGCGACCCGACGGCGTGACGATCGGCTCGGTCACGTTGCGCGGGAACGCCGTGTAGAAGACCGAGCCGCCCTTCCCGGGCCGACTGATCATCCGTTGCATCGGCTTGCCGGCGTGGCGTGCGACGAGGCTCTTGCGCCAGCGTCCGCCCATCCGACCGAGCGCGTTGCGCATCTCGTAGCCGAGCTTCGCCGGCATGTTCGCGGCGAGATCGGCGAACGCGCGCAGGTCCATCCGCAGCAGCAGCTCGCCGCCGCGGACCTGCACGCCGCTGTCGGTCGGGGTCACCTGCACGCCGTCGGCGCCGGTCATCGCGTCACCTCGGCGCGGAAGCCACCGCCGCGGTTCGGCATCACCATCGTGACGCGGAACCGCACGCGCGTGGTGTGGCCCTGCTCGAGCGGCAGGTCGACGACGTCGCCCGGCTTCGGCGAACAGATGCCACGCGCGTCGTCGCCGAGGAACGTGATCTCGAAGTTGCGCGAGATCATCGTCCGACCGTCGATCCCCGACTGCAGGACCTGCCGGT
>JAEYTU010000389.1 GCA_023433825.1 Planctomycetota bacterium | reverse complement strand
GATCGACTGCGCACCGCCGTCCGCGTGCTCGTGACGCTGCCGATGGTCGTGCCGCCGGTCGTCGGTGG
This sequence comes from Planctomycetota bacterium, assembly GCA_023433825.1. Lineage (GTDB taxonomy): Bacteria > Planctomycetota > UBA1135 > UBA1135 > UBA2386 > JAEYTU01. The sequence continues at coordinate 20,261 of JAEYTU010000389.1, read as the reverse complement.
GTTCGCGCTGCTGCTCGCGTACGGCCGCAACGGGATCGTCGGCGCGCCGTTCGACGCGTGGCTCGGTCTCGTGTTGCCGTTCACGACGGCGGGTGTCGTCGTCGCCGAGACCTACGTCGCGATGCCGTTCTTCGTGCTGACCGTCGAGGCCGGGATGCGCGCGTTCGACCGCCGCTACGCCGACGCCGCCGCGACGCTCGGCGCGAGTCCGTGGCGTGTCTTTCGCACGGTCACGCTGCCGATGATCGCGCCTTCGGTGAAGGCCGGGCTCGTCGTCGCGTGGGCGCGCGCGCTCGGCGAGTTCGGCGCGACGATCACGTTCGCCGGCAATTTGCAGGGCCAGACGCAGACGATGCCGCTCGCCGTGTATCGGGCGCTGGAGACCGACGTCGACGCCGCGATCGTGTTGAGTCTGGTGCTCGTCGTCGTGTCGGCCGTGCTGCTCTTCGTGCTGCGCCGACAGTGGTTCCCGCTGCGATGACGCTGCACGCGAAGTTCCGCCTGACGCGCGGCCGACTCGCGCTCGACGTCGATCTCGACATCGGCGCGAACGAGACCGTCGCGATCGTCGGCCGCAACGGCGCCGGCAAGACGTCGCTGCTGCTCGCCGTCGCCGGCCTGTTGCCGATCGACGCCGGCGAGATCCGGTTCGGCGCCGACGTGCTCGACGACGGAACGGCGGCGAACTTCGTCGATCCGCAGCGGCGCGGCGTCGGGTTCGTGTTCCAGGATCACCTGCTGTTCCCGCACATGACGGCGAACGCGAACGTCGCGTTCGGGCTGCGCAGCCGCGGCGTCGCGCGCGACGTCGCGACGGCGACCGCAGCCGAATGGCTGACGCGGGTCGGTGTCGGCGACCTCGGCGCGCGGCGGCCGTCGACGCTGTCCGGCGGGCAATGCCAACGCGTCGCACTGGCACGCGCGCTCGCGCTCACGCCGCGGATCCTGCTGCTCGACGAGCCGCTCGCCGCCGTCGACGCGTCGGCCCGCGCCGAGTTACGTCGCGAGCTGCGCACGCAGTTGCAGGCGACAGCCGGCGTTCGGCTGCTGGTCGTGCATTCGGCCGTCGACGCGTTCGCGCTCGCCGATCGGATCGCCGTCGTCGAGGACGGGCGGATCGTGCAGGTCGGGACCGTCGCCCAGATCTGCAGCCGGCCGAGGACTCGCTACGTCGCGGACCTCGTCGGGTTGAACTTCGTCCGGGGCGTCGCGCACGGCGGCGTCGTCACGACCGACGCCGGCGGGCGACTCGTCGTCGCGAACGCGCTCGACGGGGCCGTCGTCGCGACGTTCCACCCGCGTGCCGTCGCGCTGTATCGCGAGCGCCCGGCCGGCTCGCCGCGCAACGTGTGGCGCGCCCCGGTCGTCGGCATCGAGCCGTCGCTCGACGGCGTTCGTGTGCAACTCGGCGGCGAGCTGCCGCTGGTCGCCGAGATCACGCCGGCGGCGCTGGCGGACCTGGCGATCCGCGTCGGCGCGGAGCTGTGGGTCGTGTTGAAGGCGACCGAGGTCGGGGTCGCGGTGGGGTGAGCGGGCGCCGAGCTACTTCGACGAGCTCGCGGTGCGTGGACGTCGTCGCTTTCTCTCCGCGACTTGGCTCACACGTTGGTGGGAGAGGTCGAGGACTGCGGCGATGTCGCGAAGCGACCACGCCTCGTTCTTCAGTTCCGCGACGACGTCTTCGCGCTCCTTCATCAGTTGATCCAGCTTCGTGTAGAGCGCGTCCATCGCTTCCTTCACCCGCTTGGCTTCTGCCGGCAAGGGAAGGACCTCACGAAGCTCGGCCGACGACGCCTTCTTTCCGACCCAGAGGATGAGCGCCTCTCGGATGCGCGCGCGTGTCTGCGCGAGCCCCCGACCGAAGGTGTGGCACTCCGGAAGCTCCTTCACGGACGCCCGCCATTGGTTTGGTCGGTCGCCGTGTTCGAACACGATCGTGTAGTGCTGCTTAGCCATTACGGGTCTCCAGCCACGCATCTCCGAGGCAAGGTGCAAGGTGCTGTTGGATGCTCTTCAAAGTGCCACTTGGAATCGTCTCGCCGTCATCTCCGGGGATGGTGGTCTGACATCGACCGCACCTCCAGATGCGATGCGAACCTCGCTGTCGGACCTGCTGGCATCCGTGCTTTCGCAGGAGACGGAGCACGTCTCGAACTTTGACGTTTCGCACAGGGACGAACGCTAGCCCTAACTCGTCCAGAGAGCTAGACGGAGTCACAGGGGCACGATCCGAGCTTGCTGGACGGGTTGCGGTGGCAAACCGAGGCCGGGTGCGCCGGTGAGATCGCGCGATCCAGCTCGCAGCCCGCGGTCGGGCCGCATCCCACGCCTTTGCGCTCCGCCCGGAGCCCGCCGCTCCGATCGCGCTGCTCACTCCCGCAGCCACCCCCCAGGATCTGCTACAACCTCCGCCCTTCGACCGCATCCGGTCGTCCAACTCCTGCATGCACGATTCCGACTCGTCCTCGGCACCTGCCACCGACACGTTCGCGACCGTCGACGCCGCGGTCGCCGAGATGCGTGACCTCCCCGGCGCGCTGCTGCCGATCCTGCATGCGATCCAAGAACGCCTCGGCTACGTGCCGCCGGCGGCGCTGCCGCGGATCGCCGAGGGCTTGAATCTGTCGATCGCCGACGTGCACGGCGTCGTGACCTTCTATCACGACTTCCGCACGACCCCGCCCGGGCGGCACGTGCTGCGCCAATGCCGCGCCGAGGCCTGTCAGGCGGTCGGTTGTGACCGCGTCGCCGCGCATCTGCACGCGAGGGTCGGCCTCCAAGGCGACGGCACGACGGCCGACGGGGCGCTGACGGTCGAGACCGTCTACTGCCTCGGCAACTGCGCGCTCGGTCCGTCGGTCCTGCTCGACGGACGCCTGCACGGCCGCGTGAACGAAGCCCGCCTCGACGCACTGCTCGCCACGTTGCACGACGACCGCGGCGCACGGAACGGCACCGGAGCGCACCGATGACCGCCGCCAGGAACGCGACCACCGCCACGACGACGATCTTCGTCCCCGGCGACGCTGCCGCGTGCGCGGTCGGCGCCGACGACGTCGCGCGCGCGATCGAGGCGCAAGCGAACGCGACCGACGCGAGCGCGTCCGCGTCGCGCACCCAACTCCGCGTCGTCCGCAACGGCTCGCGCGGGATGCTGTGGCGCGAACCGCTGATCGAGGTCGCGACGCCGTCGGGACGCATCGCCTACGGCCCAGTCGACGTCGCTGACGTTCCCTCGCTGTTCGCCGCCGGCTTTCTGACCGGCGCCGACCATCCCCTTCGCCTTGGCCCGGTCGACGACCTGCCATGGCTCGCGCGCCAGACGCGTCTGACGTTCGCCCGCGTCGGCGTCACCGATCCGCTCGACCTCGCCGCCTACGAGGCGCACGGCGGACTGATCGGACTGCGCCGCGCGCTGACGCTCTCCCCCGCGGCGATCGTCGACGAGATCCACGCGTCGGGCCTGCGTGGCCGCGGCGGCGCCGGCTTCCCGGCCGGCATCAAGTGGCGCACGGTGCTCGGCGCGCCCGGCCCGCAGAAGTACGTCGCCTGCAACGCCGACGAAGGCGACTCGGGCACGTTCAGCGATCGGATGGTCATGGAGGGCGATCCGTTCCTGCTGATCGAGGGAATGGCGATCGCCGGCCTCGGCGTCGGCGCGACCGAGGGCTACGTGTACCTGCGCTCCGAGTACCCGCACGCGCGCCGTGTGTTCACGCAGGCGCTCGCGCGCGCGCGCGAAGCCTCGCTGCTCGGCGACGACGTGCTCGGCAGCGGGAAGGCGTTCGACATCCACCTGCGGATCGGCGCCGGCTCGTACATCTGCGGGGAAGAGACCGCGATGCTCGAGAGCCTCGAAGGCAAGCGCGGCATGGTGCGTCCGAAACCGCCGCTGCCGGCGCTCGTCGGCCTGTTCGGCCGGCCGACCGTCGTCAACAACGTGATGACGCTCGCCGCCGCGCCGTGGATCCTGCAGCACGGCGGCGCGGCCTATGCGGCGCACGGCGTCGGCCGCAGCAAGGGCACGCTGCCGTTCCAACTCGCCGGCAACGTCGCGCGCGGCGGCATCGTCGAAGTGCCGTTCGGCGTGACGCTGCGAACGCTGCTCGAAGACTTCGGCGGCGGAACGGCGAGTGGGCGGCCGATTCGCGCCGTGCAGATCGGCGGGCCGCTCGGCGCGTACCTGCCGGCGTCGCAACTCGACCTGCCGCTCGACTACGAGGCATTCGCCGCTGCCGGCGCGATGCTCGGTCACGGCGGCATCGTCGTCTTCGACGACACGGTCGACATGAGTGCGATGGCTCGCTACGCGATGGAGTTCTGCGCGATCGAGTCGTGCGGCAAGTGCACGCCGTGTCGGATCGGCAGCACGCGCGGCGTCGAGGTCATCGATCGGATCCGCCGTGGCGAACGTCGCGAGCAGAACACGGCACTGCTGCACGATCTGTGCGACACGATGCGCGACGCGTCGCTGTGCGCGATGGGCGGGCTGACGCCGATGCCGGTCGTCAGCGCACTGCGCCACTTCCCCGAGGACTTCGCCCGGAACTGACATGTACTCGAACAAGATCCTCGACCTCGGCACGCCAGCGCGCGCGACGACGGCGACCGTCACGCTCGCGATCGACGGAACGCCGGTCACGGTGCCGGCGGGAACTTCGATCCTGCGCGCCGCGGCCGAACTCGGCGTCAAGGTGCCGAAGCTCTGCGCGACTGACAGTCTCGAAGCGTTCGGCAGTTGCCGACTGTGTCTGGTCGAGGTCGACGGGCGCCGCGGCTATCCGGCTTCGTGCACGACGCCGTGCGAGTCCGGGATGGTCGTCAAGACGCAGACGAAGAAGCTCGCCGACCTGCGGCGTTCGACGATGGAGCTGTACATCAGCGACCATCCACTCGACTGCCTGACGTGCCCGGCGAACGGCAACTGCGAGTTGCAGGACATGGCCGGCGTCGTCGGCCTGCGCGAGGTCCGGTACGGCTACGACGGCGCCAATCACCTGACGCAGGCGAAGGACGAGTCGAACCCGTACTTCACGTTCGATCCGACGAAGTGCATCGTCTGCTCGCGCTGCGTGCGCGCCTGCGACGAGGTGCAGGGGACGTTCGCGTTGACCGTCGAAGGCCGCGGCTTCGAGTCGAAGATCGCCGCCGGGCCGACGAACTTCCTCGACAGCGAATGCGTGTCGTGCGGCGCCTGCGTGCAGGCGTGCCCGACGTCGACGTTGATGGAGAAGTCGATCGCCGACGCCGGGCAACCGGATCGCGCCGTCACGACGACGTGTGCGTATTGCGGTGTCGGCTGCTCGTTCCGCGCCGAGATGAAGGGCAACGAAGTCGTCCGGATGGTGCCGCACAAGGACGGCAAGGCCAATCACGGGCACTCGTGCGTCAAGGGTCGATTCGCGTGGGGCTACGCGACGCATCCCGACCGTGTGAAGCACCCGATGATCCGCGCGAAGATCACCGATCCATGGCGCGAGGTCGGTTGGGACGAGGCGATCGCGCATGCGGCTTCCGAGATCCGTCGGATCCAGGCGAAGTACGGCCGCGCGTCGGTCGGCGGGATCACGAGTTCGCGGTGCACGAACGAGGAGACGTATCTCGTCCAGAAGCTCGTCCGCGCGGCGATGGGCAACAACAACGTCGACACGTGCGCCCGCGTCTGTCATTCGCCGACCGGCTATGGACTGAAGACGACGCTCGGTGAATCCGCGGGCACGCAGGACTTCGACAGTGTCGAGCAGGCCGACTGCATCGTCGTGATCGGCGCCAATCCGACCGACGGCCATCCGGTGTTCGCGTCGCGGATGAAGCAGCGACTGCGCGAAGGCGCACGCTTGATCGTCGTCGATCCGCGGCGGATCGACCTCGTGCGAATGCCGCACGTCGAAGCCGACTTCCACCTGCAATTGCGACCCGGCGCCAACGTCGCCGTGATGAACGCGCTCGCGCACGTCGTCGTCACCGAAGGGCTCGCGCGCGAGGACTACGTCCGCGAGCGGTGCGACGTCGCCGAGTACGAGAAGTGGCGGACGTTCATCGCATTGCCGAAGAACTCACCGGAGGCGCTGGAGTCCGAGACCGGCGTTCCTGCAGCGTCGATCCGCGGCGCGGCGCGGCTGTATGCCGGCGCGCGCAATGCGGCGATCTACTACGGGCTCGGCGTGACCGAGCACAGTCAGGGCAGCACGACGGTCATGGCGATCGCGAATCTCGCGATGGTCACCGGCAATCTCGGTCGCCCTGGCGTCGGCGTGAACCCGCTGCGCGGACAGAACAACGTGCAGGGTTCGTGTGACATGGGTTCGTTCCCGCACGAACTGCCCGGCTATCGGCACGTCTCCGACACGTCGGTGCGCGACCTGTTCGCGACGGCGTGGGGCGTCCCGATCGACGACGAGCCGGGACTGCGGATCCCGAACATGTTCGACGCGGCGATCGACGGCTCGTTCAAGGCGCTCTACGTCCAGGGCGAGGACATCGCGCAGTCGGACCCCGACACGAAGCACGTCCAGAAGGCGCTCGAGTCGCTCGAGTGCCTGATCGTGCAGGACATCTTCGTCAACGAGACGGCGCGGTACGCGCACGTGCTGCTGCCGGGGTCGTCGTTCCTCGAGAAGGACGGCACGTTCACGAACGCCGAACGACGGATCAGTCGCGTGCGGAAGGTCATGCCGCCGCTGGCCGGTCTCGCCGACTGGGAGGTCACGGTCCGGCTCGCGAACGCGCTCGGTTACCCGATGCGCTACGGCCACCCGTCCGAGGTCATGGCCGAGATCGCGGCGCTGACGCCGACGTTCCACGGCGTCAGCTACGAGCGGATCGACGAGCTCGGCAGCATTCAGTGGCCGTGCAACGACGCGGCGCCCGACGGCACGCCGGTCATGCATCGCGATCAGTTCGTGCGCGGCAAGGGTCGCTTCGTGCTGACCGAGTACATCCCGACGCCGGAACGAACGACGCGTCGCTTCCCGCTGATCCTGACGACCGGTCGGATCCTGTCGCAATACAACGTCGGCGCGCAGACGCGGCGCACGCACAACACGGTCTGGCACGACGCCGACGTCCTCGAGATCCACCCGCACGACGCCGAGCAGCGCGGGATTCGCGACGGCGAGCTGGTCGCGCTGCAGAGCCGCAAGGGTGAGACGACGCTGCGCGCCGTCGTGACCGAGCGGATGCAGCCCGGAGTCGTCTACACGACGTTCCACCATCCGGAGTCGGGCGTGAACGTCGTGACGACCGAGAACTCGGACTGGGCGACGAACTGCCCCGAGTACAAGGTCACGGCCGTGCAGGTCGTCGCGCACGCCGCACGTTCGGCGTGGCAGACCGACTACGAACGTTTCCGCGACGCGCAGGACGCACTGCTGCGCAAGGGCACGACGGAGGCGGGGACGAGCTGATGGACGTCGACAAGCTCGTCCGCATGGCGAACCAGATCGCCGCGTTCTTCGCGTCCGAGCCCGACCGACGCCTCGCCACCGACGGCGTCGCCGGTCACTTGGCGCGGTTCTGGGAACCGCGGATGCGTCGTGAGCTGCTCGCGCGCTTCGACGCCGGCGTCGTCGACGGGATGTCGGAGCTGGTCGTCGAGGCGCTGCGCACGCACCGCGCGCGATTGCAGCCGGCCGAGCGTGCGTCCGAACGTCCGCCCGAACGCGCCGCCGAAGCCTGACGCGCGTCAGCCGCCCGTAGCGGCCATCGTCGGCAGCTCGGCGAGCTTTCCACTGCCGAACCACTCGTCCAGCGTGTAGCTGCCGAGCCGCAATGCGCACGGCGCGAGCAACGGCGCCGCGGCGTCGAGGTCCTTCGCGTCGAGCAGTGCGAACGTTCGCGTGCGGTCGAGTCGCGCCAGCAGCAGCACACCGGGAAGGTCCGTCAGTGCTTCGTGCGCCTCTCGCCCGTCGGCCGTCAGCAACACGTATGACCGGCCCCCTTCGCCCGGTTGTGGTGTGCGTCCCGACGCGCGGATCGCCTCGCGCGCCGCCAAGTCGGCTGCCAAGCACTCCCGCAGCGGTGCCGCAGTCGTCAGCGGGTGGTACTCGAAGCGGAACACGCGGGCAGTGAAGCCTGGATCGGTCTCCGCCAGCGCGCGCGCGGCGTCGCGGTCACCGGTGTCGAGCACGAAGATCCCCCGCAGCGATGGGTCGGACTTCTGCTTGCCGTACGGACCGGCGACGAGCAGCCGGCCTTCCTTCGCCAGCCGTTCCATGTTCGCGAAGTGCCCGCGGAACACGTCGTTCTGCTGTTCGCGCGACATCGGCTCGGTGCGCGGACCGGTCTTCAGCAGGACGAGTGTGCAGTCGAGCCCGCGCACGCCACGCTCGGGCGGTGCGTTCGAACAGGCGGCGAGCAACAGGAACGCGAGCGATGCGATGGCGTGAATGTGCATGACGGAAGACCCCGGGACCGTGAGCCGCGGGATGCTAGCCATCGCGGGCCGCGACGAGACAGTGCTTGCTGCGAGCTGCGAGGAATCACGGCACCAGCGGCCCACGAAGGTCCGAGCGCTCGGCATGATGCCGCGATGCCGCAACGCGTCCTGCACGACCTCGACGACTTCGACACGGCGATCCGCGGATCGCGCGTTCTGCTGTTCAAGCACAGTCCGGCCTGCCCGATCAGCGCCGCCGCACGCGACGAGTGGGACGCGTTCCGCGGCGAAGTGCCCGACGCGACGACGCTGTTCGTCGATGTCATCGCCGATCGGCCGGTCGCGCGGGGCATCGCCGAACGCTGCGGCGTCCGCCACGAATCGCCGCAGGCGATCCTGTTCGACGGCGGCCGGCCGGTCTGGCACGTGTCGCACGGCGCGGTCACGCGTGCGTCGCTGCGCGCGGCGTGGCGCGACGCCCCTCGCCAATCGCCGCCGCCGGCGGTGTGATGCCGCGCCATGCGCACCTCGCCGACGACCTTCGCTCCGCTGCTCTCGCTCGTCCCACTGCTCCCGATCGTGCTCGCGACGACGGCCGTCGCGCAGACGCCGACCGTCTCACCGGCGCACTACGCGACCGAGGAAGGCGCGACGACGAGCAGCTTCCCGTTCACGAACACGGTCCGTTACCAGCAGGTGCACGCCGACCTGCGCGGCTCGGTGCGGCCGGTCGTCGCGCTGTCGTTCCGGCGCGACGGCATGCTTGGGCCCAGGACGACGTTCGCGCCGCGCACGCTGCAACTCGAACTACGGATGGCCGAGAGCGACCTCGCGACGCTGTCGGCGACGTTCGCGAGCAACTACGCGCAGCCGGCCGTCGTCGTCGTTCCGTCGATGTCGGTGACGACGCCGGACTGGGTCGAGCAGCCGACGACGGTGCCGGGGCCGTTCGTGTTCCGGATCCCGTTCACGACGCCGTTCGTCTACAGCGGAACGCGCGATCTGCTGTGGGAGGTCGTCGTCACGAGCGCGGCCGGCCCCGGTACCGGTGTGCCGATCGACGCGCCGATCTCCGGCTTCAACCTCGTCACGCCCGGCGCGTACACGATGAACGGCCAAGGCTGCGTCGTCGGCGGACTCGCGACGATGTTGCGCGCGAACCACAGCGTGCAGGCACTGCCGAACGGGTCGTTCGCGATCTTCGACTTCACGGCGAGCTTCCTGCCGCCGAGCGCGTCGTGCGTGTTCCTGCTCGGCGCCGGCGCGATCAGCCTGCCGGTGCCCGGGCTCTGCACGAACCTCTACGTGATGCCGACCGTGACGCTGAGTGGCACGGCCGACGCGACCGGGACCTACCAGCCGTTCACCGGCGTGCTGCCGCGCGTGCCATTCGCGCCGGTGTTCGTCGGTGTCACCGTCGACGCACAGGCCGCGGCGCTCGACGCGTCGATCACGCCGCTGCCGCTGCGACTGACGAACGGCGTCTCGGCGCGGATCCCGGCGGCCTCGCCGACGCTGACGACCGTGCTCGGCCGCGTCTACGAGCCGAACAACCCGACCGCGACTGTCTCTGCGGCGGGTCCGCAGGCCGGCAGCGGCGCGATCGTGCGGATCGAGTGACGCGCACCGTCGTGCGGCGAAGGCTCGCGACCGCCGGCGGGATCGCATTCGTCGTTGCCTGCGCCGCCTGCGGCAGCGGCGATGGGGACGGCATTCGTCAGGACGGATTGCTGCGCGTCGACGGCCGCAGTGACGAGGCGTTCGCGGTGTCGATGCGACGCATCAAGGACACGCTGACGTCGCGCGAACAGTCGGAGCTGACCGACGCGATCCTGCGCGTCCTCGCCACCGACGACGGGCCGCCGTCGACGTCGGTCGAGGCCGCGCAACGCCGAATGCGCGAGCGCCTGCACGGCATGTCGGTCGGCGAGATCCTCGCCGCCGGCAAGCGCTGACGTCAGAACGGGAACAACCACGGCACGAGCACGACGCAGACCAGCATCGTCAGCACGAACATCGGCAGCCCCGCGCGGAGCAGGTCGATCGGGCGGTATCCGCCGGGTTCGAACACGAGCGTGACGACCGGCGATCCCATCGGTGTCAGGTAGGCAGACGACGCCGCGATGGCGACCGTCATCGCCATCGCCTGCGGTCGGACATCCATCGCATCCGCGAAGCCGAGTGCGACCGGCGCCATCAACACCGCCGTCGCCGTGTTCGAGACGAAGCAACCGATGGCCGTCGTCGTCACGAACAGCGCCGCGAGCAGCACTCGCGGACCGGCGTCGGTCGCCACGCCGCCGACGCCGTCGACGACCAGCGCCAGCACTCCGGTGCGTTCGAGTGCGCCGGCGAGCGGGAGCATCCCGGCGATCAGGACGAGGCTGCCCCAGTGAATGGATCGGTACGCGTCGGCGAGCGTGATACAGCGTCCGAGCACCATCGCGACGGCGGCGGCGAGCGAACTCGTGACGACCGGCACGAGTCCCGAGGCCGAGCCGATGACCATCGCGGCGACGACGAGGAGCGCGATCGGCATCCGTCGGCGCGCCGGAGCGACGGCGGCGAGTTCGGCGGGGACCGTCAGCAGCACGAGATCGAGGTGCTCGTCGCGGAGCTGGTTGATCCGTGACCATGGTCCCATGACGAGCAATGCGTCCGACGCGCGCAGCGGGTCGTGCGCGAAGTCGTGGCGCGGTTCACCGTCGCGACGGACGCCGGCGACGTGCAGGTGATAGCGAGTCCGAAACGACGCCTGCGCGAGCGTCTTCCCGATCAGGCTCGACTCGGGATGGATCATGACGACGGCGATGCCGATGTCGTGGTCGAGCTCCGAAAGGCCGAGGGGATCCGGCGCGGCGTCGAGGACGCATTCGGTCGCGAACGTCTGCAGCCGTTCGGCCGAGCCGATCACGGTCAGCACGTCGCCGACGTGGAACAGCACGTCGGGCTTCGGCTCGAGGATCATGCCGCGCCGGCTGCCGCGTCCGGCCGCACGTTCGATGCCGACGATCCGCACGCCGAACCGCTTGCCGATGTCGAACTCGCGTGGGCTGACACCGACGAGCTCCGATTCCGAGCCGATGCGGAGGCGCTTCAGGTCGGGTTCCGGCACGAACTGCCCCCAGAGTTCCCGCATCTTCGGTCGGATTCGCAGCGCCTTCAGCGGCACACCGGCCGGCAGCAGCCATCGCGAGCCGATCGCGAACACGGCGATCAGCAGCAGCAGGACGCCCCCGCCGATCGGCGTGAACGCGAAGAACCCGAACCCTTCGTGGCCCTGATTGCGCAGCTCGGCGTGGACGACGAGGTTCGGCGCCGTTCCGACGAGGGTCAGCATGCCGCTGACCAATGCGCCGTAGGCGAGCGGCAGCAGCAGTCGCCCGGGCGCCCAGCGCTGGTCCTCGGCGATCCGGAGGACGACCGGCAGGAACAACGCGACGACAGCGGTCGAGCTCATGACGCTGCCGAGGACCCCGACGGCGGCGACGACGACGACGCGCGTGCGTCCTTCGTGACCGCGGCCGAGGCGAGCGATCTGGTCGCCGATCCAGGCGGCGACGCCGGTCCGGGACAGCGCCTCGCCGACGACGAACAGGCTGCCGACCATGATGACGACGGTGCTGCCGAAGCCGTCGCCGAGTTGTGCCGTCGTGCAGAGACCCGTGAACGCGAGCGCGAGCAGCACGAGCAGCGCGACGAGATCGACGCGCAGCTTGTTGCTCGCGAACAGCGCGGCGGCGATTCCGAGGATCGCCAGAACGAGAACCTGGTCGGTCGACATCGGCTCGATCATCACGAGTCGGTGCCCGACGGGCACGCGCATTGCTCCCGTCGTCGTCGGAGGTCACGACATGAACGACGGACGAAAACAACAACGCTGTGAGTGCTGCGGCAACGACTACCCGAATCCGTTGCGGATCACGTTGGACGGCAGCGAACACGTGTTCGACTGCTTCGAATGCGCGATCCACACCCTGGCGCCGACCTGCGGGCACTGCGGCTGTCGGATCATCGGCCACGGCGTCGACGCAGACGGGACCTTCTATTGCTGTGCGCACTGCGCCGAACAGGCCGGGCATCGCGGATTGAAGGACCACGTCGAACAGACCTGAACGACGTCGGGGTCGCGGGTCTCCGGCTCACGACCGAATGTAGAAACCACAGTCGGAGAGACGGACATGAGAGCTTTGTGCTGGCACGGAAAGGGCGACGTTCGTGTGGACACGGTCCCTGACCCCAAAATCCTCGATCCACGCGACGCGATCGTGCAGATCACGGCGACCGCGATCTGCGGCTCCGATCTGCATCTGCTCGACGGGTTCCAACCGACGATGAAGTCCGGCGACGTCCTCGGCCACGAGCCGATGGGCATCGTCGTCGAGGTCGGCAGCGCGGTGACGAAGCTGCGGAAGGGCGACCGCGTGGTCGTGCCGTTCACGATCTCGTGCGGCGAGTGCTGGTTCTGCCAGCGCGGTGAGTTCTCGCTGTGCGACGTCTCGAACCCGAACGCCGAGATGGCGAGGAAAGCGCTCGGTCACTCACCGGCGGGGCTGTTCGGCTTCTCGCACATGCTGGGCGGGTTCCCAGGCGGGCAGGCGCAGTATCTGCGCGTGCCGTATGCCGACGTCGGGCCGATCGTCATCCGCTCGGATCTGGCCGACGAGCAGGTCCTGTTCCTGTCGGACGTCTTCCCGACCGGTTGGATGGCGGCGGAGAACTGCGGCATCGAAGCCGGGGACACGGTCGCCGTGTGGGGATGTGGCCCAGTCGGCCAGTTCGCGATTCGCAGCGCGCTGATGCTCGGTGCAGGTCGCGTGATCGCGATCGATCGCGTTCCCGAGCGACTCGCGATGGCGCGCATGGGCGGCGCCGAGACGATCGACTTCGGATCCGAGGAGGTGCCGGATGCGCTGGATCGGATGACCGACCGGCGCGGTCCGGATCGTTGCATCGACGCGGTCGGTTGCGAGGCGCACGCGACCGGCTCGATGGACGCGATCCTCGACAAGGTGAAGTCGGTCGTGATGCTCGCGACCGACCGCGCGCACGCGCTGCGCGAAGCGATCATGTGCTGCCGCAAGGGCGGCACGGTCTCGATCCCGGGCGTCTATGTCGGGATGGTCGACAACGTTCCGATGGGTCCGGCGATGAACAAAGGGCTGACGATGCGCATGGGGCAGACGCACATGCAGCGATACCTGCAGCCGTTGCTGGCCCGGATCGAAGCCGGAGAGATCGATCCATCGTTCCTCGTCACGCACCGCGTCCCGCTCGAGGAGGCGCCGGGGGCGTATGCGAAGTTCCGCGACAAGGAAGACGGGTGCATCAAGGTCGTGCTGCGCCCGTGAACGCGTGACGCGGCGGCGCGTGTGAAGAAACGTCGCGGATGACGTCGCGCGACGTTCGTTCGGTAGCGTGCGCACCGCCATGGGCCGCTTCGAACGATTCCTCTCCGTCTGGGTCGCACTCGCGATCGCCGTCGGCGTCCTGATCGGCCGCGCGGCGCCGGACCTCGTCGCCGGCGTCGCGGGCTTCGAACTCGCGAAGATCAACCTGCTCGTCGCGGTTCTGATCTGGGTGATGATCTATCCGATGATGCTCGCGATCGAACCGCGATGCGTCGCGGCGGTCGGCAAGCGTCCAAAGGGCTTGTTGCTGACGCTCGTCGTCAACTGGCTGATCAAGCCGTTCACGATGGCGGCGCTCGGCGCGCTGTTCTTTCGCGTCGTCTTCGCGCCGTATCTGCCGGAAGCCGACGCGACGCAGTATCTCGCCGGGTTGATCCTGCTCGGCGTCGCACCGTGCACGGCGATGGTCTTCGTCTGGAGCCAACTGACGAAGGGCGACCCCGCATACACGCTCGTCCAAGTCACCGTGAACGACCTGATCATGGTCGTCGCGTTCGCGCCGATCGCCGCGTTCCTGCTCGGCGTCAGCGACGTCGAGGTGCCGTGGAGCACCTTGCTCGTGTCGGTGCTGCTGTTCGTCGTCGTGCCGCTCGTCGCCGGCATGGCGACGCGTGCGCGACTGCTGCGGCGCGGCGGCGTGCCAGCCGTCGAGCGACTTTCGGCTGCGCTGAAGCCGTGGTCGATCGCAGGACTGCTGCTGACGGTCGTCCTGTTGTTCGCGTTCCAGGCGCAGACGCTGATCGCGCAGCCGGAACGCGTCGCAATGATCGCCGTGCCGCTGGTGATCCAGAGCTATGGGATCTTCGCGATCGCATACCTCGCGGCGCGCTGGTTACGCCTGGAGCACGCGGTTGCCGCGCCGGCCGCATTGATCGGAACGTCGAACTTCTTCGAACTCGCCGTCGCCGTTGCGATCGGGTTGTTCGGGTTGTCGTCGGGCGCGGCACTCGCGACCGTGGTCGGCGTGCTGATCGAGGTGCCGGTCATGCTGTCGTTGGTGTGGTTCTGCAACCGCACGCGTCATTGGTTCACCACGCCGGCGGTGCCAGTCGTTCACCGGTGAGCACCGGATCGCTGCGGCGTTGGCGTGCGCGGCGAACCCACGACCACGCGACGATCGAACCGACGACCAGCGCCATCGCCGGCGCGTGGAGATCCTCGGGCGTCAGTCGCCAACGCAGCATCCGGCGAACGGGCATCCAACTCCCGGCTTCGAGCATCGCGAACGCCTTCTCGTACTTCGGCGTCTGGTCTTGGCGGACGTCGGGGAAGCGCGCGCAGAGGTCGGCCTGCACGTCGGCCTGGACTCGCTCCATCCATGCGCGCTGCGCGGGACCCGCTTCCGTGTAGCGGATCTCGTTCAACTCGATCTCGACCTCCGTCCACCGGATCGCGGTCGCGAACTCGGTGCTCGTGCAGACGTCGAGCGTCGTCGTCAGGAGCGGTCCGCTCGCGTCGCTGAGGTAGACCCGGCGGCGGGACTGCGTGATCGTCAACACGCGTTGGAGCGCGTACGGGTCGTAGCCCGCCTCGCGGAGGCGTGCCTTCGCGGCTTCGCGATGCGACCTGCGAACCATGCCGAGCAGCACGTGCGAGCCGTCGTCGGACGTGCCTCCGGTGCTGCGGCGGATCTCGAACTTGATCTCCGACCGCGCCATCCCGGAGCCGTCGTTCCGGTCGAGCTTCAGCTGCAGCAGTTCGCGGCCGTCCTTCTCGATCGCCGCACCGTCGAGCACGACGCGGCTGCGAACGCGAACACCGTTGTGGTCGCGCAGCACGCGAAGGTCCGGCGTGTCGAAGTAGACGTCGACGAAGGTCTCGTCGCCGAACGCCGCGCGGATGCGGCTGCCGTCGCGGTCGAGCCATTGGCAGTCCTGGTAGCGCTGCTGCAGGTAGGTCCAGACGGACTCGACCTGGGCCTCGGGGACGAGGAGCTTCGCTTCGTTCTCGATCCGGACGACGTCGGCGCCGTGTGCGGCGGTGCTTTGGCGAGCGTCCTGCGCCGGCATCGATCGAGCTCCGGCGAATGCCGCGGCGAGGACGGCGACGGTCAGTGTGGGATGGACGTGCATCGGGGATCGCATCGTGCCGGATCCGCCGCGTCGTGCACCCGTCGGTTCGGCGCCGGTGGCGTCGGCCGGCCGTGTCGGGAGTTCGCCGTACGCGACAGCCACGGTGTGCCGTGGCGCCCGTGCCACCGCAGGGTCGACGCGTCGAAGACGCCGTCACCGCACGCGCGCGCGTAGCCGCCGTGCGACGTTCCGTTGGAGCACCGCGACGGCCCTGGGAGCGCGTTCGGCAGCGCATGACCACGTCTGCGGCAGACCGGAACGCCCGTTGCTCGCCGCCGCCTTCAGGTGGGCCGGGTGGCGACCGATGGAGTCGCACTCGTTCCCCATCGCACCCGGAGAGTGCTCCATGCCGTTCGTCTCACGGGCTTTGCTGATGGCCCTCGTTCTGACCGTCCCCGCCGCTGCGCAACGCGTGTTCGTCGTGGCGCCCGCACTCGGGCCAGGGGTCGATTTCACGATTGTCCAATCAGCCATCGATGCCGCGTCGACCGGGGACACGATCCTCGTGCGCGCCGGCAGCTATGACCCGTTCGTCGTCGATGGGAAGGGGCTGGTCGTCGTCGGCGAGGGCCGCGTGGACGTCGTCGGCATCCAGCAGCGCCGCGGCATCGACATCCGAAACGTCACCGCCAATCAGTCGGTTGTCGTGCGCGGTTTCTGGGTCAGCGGACTCGGCACGCTGCTCCGTGTGGATCGCTGCGCCGGAGCGGTGACGGTCGAAGACGTGCGCGTCGACGGCGTTCAGGACGAGCGGCTCGGGACGGTCACGCAATCGCAGCAGGTGACGTGGACGCGGTGCGTGTTGGTCAGCGGCACGACGGGGCTCTTTCCGGTGTCGAGTGCGGTGCTGATCACCGACGCGAAGCTGTTCCTGTTCGACAGCGAATGCCGCTTCCGCAGCATCCCGCAGTTCGGTGCCGGGGGAGCGGGGATCGTCGTCACGCGCGGGGATCTGTACGCGTCGTCGTCGACGTTCGCCGGCAGCCAAGGCGCGCCGGCACAGTTGATCGGGAGTCAGTGCTTCCAACCGCCGGGCGACGGTGGTCCCGCGATCGAACTGACCGACGCGACGTCGCGCGCACAACTGCTCGATTGCGTGCTGATCCCCGGCGCTGCTGGTTCGTTCGCCGTCGCGTGTCCGCCGGCGAATCCCGGCGCGCCGGTCGCGGGACTCGGCTCGGCGCAGTTCCTGACCGGCTTCGAGAACGCGTTGACGACGACGTCGCCGATGCGCGGGGGGCAGACGGCGAACTTCACGTTCCAAGGCGTGCCCGGGAACACCGCTGTCCTGCTCCTGTCGCCGCTTGCGGCGCCGACACTGCTGCCGCCGTGCCACGGTGCGATGTTCACGGACCTGTCGGCGTTGGTCGTCGTGACGATCGGCGTCGTGCCGCCGAGCGGAACGCTGCGGATCGGCGTCCCGGTCCCGACGTCGTTCGGCGCGCCTTGCGTGACCCTGTTCACGCAGGTCGTCGGGATCGCGCCGAGCGGGTGCCTGTGGGGCACCGCCAGCGCGATCACGTTGCTCGCTTCGCAGAGCTGATCCGCGGTCAGGTTCCGACGACGAGCAGCGTGCCGTTGCTCGTGATCACGCCGAGGCTGGTCGCCGGCGAGAAACCGATCGCCTGCGTGGTCAGCAGCAGACCGGTCAGCGTCGGGTCGTTCGGAATCGGGAGCGGCAGCGTCGCGACGCCGGACGTCGCCGGGGCTGGGCCGAGGATGCCGACGCTGAAGTTCGTGTGGCTGTAACAGCCGGCCATGCCGATCGCGGACAGTTCGACTTCGGGGTGCAGGTTGGACGTGCCCATCGCGACATGCGCGAGCGGGATCGCGACCGGCACGTTGGTGATCCGGAGCCCGAACGTCGCGTTGCCGATCTGCGGGCGACCGTTCGCCGAAAGCGTCAGGCCACCGCAGCTGCCGCCGTAGTTCGCCGCGCTGGCCGCGTTGCCGAGCGTCGTGTTGTTCGAGATCACGAGGTGCCGGATGCAGCCGTTGTGATTGCGGCCGTTGCTGTAGTCGTTCGTCGTGAAGTTCAGGTTGTTGCCGGTGTTCAGCGTGCCCGTCGTCACGGAGTGGATCAGTCGCCCGTCGAGGTACAGCTCGGCCGTTCCGGCCTCGAACCGCAGCGACGCCGTGTACCACCGACCGACCGTGGGGCTCGTCGTCGACCACGACAGGTTCGAGTTGTTGTGCTTGATGCCGATCAGGCCGGTCGACTGCATGTAGATCCCGATCCAGCGGTAGCTGTTCCCGCCCATCAGGATCGGCGCGATCGACGCGGGGAGAGCGGCGACGTTGAACTCGACGTCGACCTGGAAGTCCGTCGTGTCGAGCGTCGGGAGCGCCGGCGTCCGCGCGTCCTGTCCGCCGGGGTTGAACGCGTAGATCCCATTGACGCAGACCCCGTTGGCCGGCGTCGCCGGCGGCGGCGTGCCGGTCAGGATCATCGGCCCGTGATTGCCCGTCGTGTCGACGAGATCGGCGAGCAGCGGGTAACTCGCCACGGGCTGTTGTGCGTGGAGTGGGGCGGAAGGGATCACGCTCGGCAGCAACGCAGCGGCGAAGCCGAGGAGCGTGGTCGCGAACGTGGACGCATGGGAAGTGAGGTGCATGGGGTGCACGTTAGCGACGCAGGCGGGAATCCGGCCACACGGGGAAACGTCCGCGAACTGGGGACGAGGCGTGCGCGCGTGACTCGTCCCAAGAACGCACCAGGTCGAGGTGCGTTTGGGCGCGGGATCGGTGCAAGTGCGCCTTCCCGGAGGCGCGAGACCATGGCCCGCGTCATCGCGTCGGCCAGGGATTGCCGTACCCGTTTCACACGACCTTCCACGCGGCCACATGCGGCGCGCGAGAACGGTGCGATGAAACCCGCGCGAGTCTTGATGGCCACGGCGCTGACGTTGGCCGCCCAGGAGACGTTGACGGCCCAAGCCGTCGAGCCTGCGTTCGTTCGCGAGCACGAGAGGTTGCGCGCGGCCAAGCTCGCGCGGCCGGTGTTCACGCGTGCGGAGTGGGTGACGAACTACGAAGCTGCCCGCGCCAAGGCCAAGCGGGAGGACAAGCTGATCCTCGCGTACTTCACGCGCAGTTATGCGGCTTGACCACAATGCGACGTCTTGGAGGACGGTCCGTTCTCCAGCAAAGAGTTCGGCGCTCTCGCGACCACGCTGGTTCTGCTCTTGCACAACACTTCGCTGATTCCTGGAGAGGCCAACGCCTCGTTGCCAGAACAAAAGGGTCAGCTCGTCTGTGCGTCGCTGTGCCTGATGGATGCCAAGGGCGAAGTGCTGGCGCGCCCGGCGCCGACGGTGACCGCGATTCGCAAGGCGGTTGCCGACTGTCAACGCTTGCTCGATCTGCGCCGGACGGCCGCGACTGCGACGTCGGCCATGCGCAAAGAGCTGTTCTTGCTCGAGCTCGAGCTGGGGCTCGTGGCGAAAGCGGCCGTCGAAGGTCGAGCTGCCGAACTGTCGCTGACTGCGGACGAGCACCAGTTCGTGGATCGCCGTCGAACCGACCTGGCGGTGAGCGAGCTGCGAAGCCGCGCCGCGGTGATCGGGCCCGCGCAGGTCGCCGCCGGCATGCACGCGCTGGCTCGGTCCGGCGGCCGCCCGACGGCCGCGACGGCTGGTGCGTTCTGGCTGCACGTGCTGATGCACTGTGCCGAGATCGGCGATGGCGAGTTGGCAGACGAGGCGTACGCGGTGCTCAGCCTGCCCTCACGGGACGACCTCGGCGCCGCGCCCGAACAACTCGCCCGATGGCAGCACTGGCGTGTCAGAGCTCACGCCGGACGAGCGACTAGCGGATCAGCTCGCTGACGGCATTGGTCAGCAGCACCGAGCCGCCTGGCGGCAGTTCGACCGCGTGCGCCCATAGACGCAGCCCACCGCCGGTGGCGGGGATGGGCACCGGCAGTCCGGCGGCGCCGTTGCCGCCCACGGTCAGGGTCGGAAAGGGGAACAGCGGCAGCGACAACATCAGGTCGCCGAACGTCGTCGGCAGCGGCCCCGCGCCGGTGAACGAAACGGCGATCACGACCGCACCGCCCGGTGCCGCGCCCACGACGTCGAAGGACGACGTTCCGCCGGCGACCAGATTGCGCATCGCCAGGATGGATTGGGTCGTCGTCACGCGGACGTTGTCGATGCGCCATTCGTTGGCGATGTCGCCCTGATAGCGGAACCCGATGCGCACTCTGGTCTGGCCGACGAATGCATCGAGGTTGACGACTTCGGCCGAAGCGCCGTTCGTCGTCCGTGTGACGGAGAAAACCGGGACGAACGGCCCGCCCGCCACCGAGACCTCGACCGCATTCCGCAGGCGCCAGTTCGCCAAGACTTGGTAGTCGTCCCATCGCAGTTGCGCCGACGCCAAGCCGCGCAGGTCCAACTC
>JAEYTU010000340.1 GCA_023433825.1 Planctomycetota bacterium | reverse complement strand
CTGCAGCTTCGCGGCAGCCGTGGCTTCGCGACGAAAGCGTTCGATACTGGTCGCCGACGACGTGCGGTCCGCGGCCAGCACCTTCAACGCGACGCGACGCCCGAGCGAGAGCTGGATCGCCTCGAACACGACGCCCATCCCGCCGCGGCCGCGCTCGCGCACGAGTCGGAAGTCGCCGAGCAACGTCAGTCGTGGATCGCCGAGCGACGGCAGTTCGTCGGGTCCGGCGTCGAGCAGCGGCGCGAGCCATTCGCGCAAGGCGGGATGCTCGTCGACCCACGCCGCGTCGGGGTCGCGGCCGTTCGCACGCTGTTCGAGATACGCCTCGATCGCGTCACCGAGCTTGCGTGCTCGGGAGGTGGTGTCGCAGTCGGTCATCGTCGTCGCCTCGTCGTCGGTCGGGGCGGCACACTAGGCGTGCGGTCGGACCCTGTCGACGTGCCGGGACGCGACGCGCGGGGCCCGATGCGAACGGCCGAAAAATCGTCGTTCGCCGCGTCGATCGGCGTCGCTTCACGGGCTCGTCCGCACTGGAGGGTGATCTGGCGACGCGGACGAACGCAGCCGGCGCGGTCAGTTGCGCAGCAGTCTCGAGTCTCGCCTCAGCGCGATTCGGTGTGACCGAGAACCTGCGACTCGTTGGCGGGGACTCCCGGGTGATACGTCGTGTAGAGCAGCACCGGAAACTTCAGCGGTCCGAGGTGCTGGTGGATCAACGGCAGCACGTTCTCCCACGCGAGCCGGCCGACGCCGGTCGCCAGTCGTGGCAGTGCGAGCGAGCGAATCTGCTCCGACTCGCAGTAGGTCCGCAACGCTTTCAACGCGTGGTTGACGTGCTCGACGTGCGCGACACCAGGCGTCGCACCGTGACCGTAGGCCGCTTCCTGCGTCATCAACGCGACGATCCGCTGCGTCGTCGGGCCGACGCCGGCCCACGCCCAGATCGTGCCTTCCTTCGGATGCTCCGTGTGACACCAGTGGCGGAAGTCGCGGTACATCGACGGCCATCGCTGACGCAGGGCGAGCGCGAGGCCGTGCGCGAACGAATCGTTGGGCGCGACGCCGTGAGCGAGGACTTGGGCGCGCGAGAGCAGAATGTCGCCGGACACTTCGTGGATCATGTTCACTCCGCGAGCGGGGAGCTCCCGCCCGGCACGAGTGACAAACGATCGCGTCGCGCGCGACTTTCGCAGCGTGCACGCCGGGCACGACGCGCACGACGCGCCCGGCGTGCACAGGTCCTCACGTGAGCGTCAGCTCGTGTCGCGCGCGGGACCGAACAAGTGACCCTGCTCGTACGGCCGGCGGAATGGCGACGACGCGCGCACGGGTGGCGCCGTGTAGCCGAGTCGCTTCGCCGTGCGCTCGAACAGGTCGCGCATCAGTTCGTAGCGCGGACCAGTTCCGCGCATCCGGTGCCCGAAGCGTGGATCGTTCGCGCGGCCGCCGCGCATCTGCCCGAGCAACGAGAGCACCTTCGCCGCGCGCAGTGGGAACGCCGCTTCGAGCCGCTCGACGAACACGTCCTCGACCTCTGCAGGAAGTCGGAGCAGCACGTGAAACGCGTGCTGCGCGCCGGCCTCGCGCGCGCGTTCGAGGATCTCCGGGATCTGGTGGTCGTTCAGCCCCGGGATCAGCGGCGACACCGAGACGCCAGTGCGCACGCCAGCGTCGGCGAGCACCTTCAACGCGCGAAGCCGTCGCGTCGGTGTTCCGACGAACGGTTCGATCCGGTGTGCGTCGTCGGCGTCGGCGAATGGGATGCTGACGTAGACGGTCGCGGCGTCGTGTCGCGCGAGTGCAGCGAGCAGGTCGACGTCGCGTTCGACGAGTGCACCCTTCGTGACGATGCCGACCGGTTGGCGGAACTCGGCGCACACGGCCAAGCACCGGCGCGTCAGTTCGTAGGTCGCTTCGAGCGGTTGGTAGCAGTCCGTGACGCCGGAGAACACGAGTCCGTCGCCGCTCCAGTCGGCGCGCTGCAGTCGTTGGCGCAACAGCTCCGGCGCGTTGCGTTTGACGACGATCCGACGCTCGAAGTCGGTGCCCGCACCGAACCCGAGGTACTGATGGGTCGGTCGCGCATAGCAGTACGCGCAGCCGTGGAAGCAGCCGCGATACGGATTGACCGACCAGCGGAACGAGATGTCCGGGCTGTCGTTCTCGGTGACGATCGACTTCGCGTCCTCCTCGTAGACCTCGAGTTGGACCGTCGGAGCGTCGCCGAAGTACTCGACGTGCGCGGTGGTCCATGGGTTCTTCGGGTTGTCGACGCGTCGCATCCGGCTGTCGTGCTACCGCGATCCTCGGCGCGACGCCAGGCGTCGAATTTCGGCTGCTGTCGCCGATGCTGCCGCAGATGGAATGGATCACCGTCTGGATCACCGATCCGAACGCATGGCTCGCGCTGCTCGCGCTGACCGCACTCGAGATCGTCCTCGGCATCGACAACATCGTCTTCATCTCGATCCTGACGGGTCGACTGCCGCCCGAGCAGCAGGCGCGCGCGCGGCGACTCGGTCTGCTCGCGGCGATGGGGATGCGCGTTCTGCTGCTGTTCTTCCTGAGCTGGATCATGCAGTTGAAAGCGACACTCTTCACTGCATGGGGCCACGAGATCTCGGGTCGCGATCTGATCCTGATCGTCGGTGGCTTGTTCCTGCTCGCGAAGAGCACGCTCGAGATCCATCACAAGCTCGAAGGTGACGACGCGAACGGTGGCGTGCCGGACGTCGCGACGTTCGGCTCGGTGATCTTTCAGATCCTGCTGCTCGACATCGTGTTCTCGCTCGACTCGGTGATCACCGCCGTCGGCATGGTCGACCACATCGCCGTCATGATCATCGCCGTCGTCGTCTCGGTCGTCTGCATGATGCTGTTCGTCGATCCGGTCTGTCGGTTCATCGACGCGCATCCGACGTTCAAGGTGCTCGCGTTGAGCTTCCTGTTGCTGATCGGCGTCGCGCTGATCGGCGAAGGGCTCGAGCTGCACATTCCGAAGGGGTACCTGTACTTCGCGATGGGCTTCTCGCTGTTGGTCGAGGTCTTGAACCTCCGGATCCGCAAGCGCTCGGCGCCGGTGCGGCTGCACGGCCCGCGTCCGCCGGGATCGAGCGATACGAAGCCCCTTTCGCACTGAACGGCGAACCTCTATCCCTGGCGCCCATGCGCGCCCTGGCACGAGTCGTCGCGATCCTCGCGTTCCCCGTCCTCGCCGTCGCCGCTCCGCAGGATCCGAAGCCGGCGGCGCCGCCGACACCGCCCGCACCGCCTGCCACGCAGCCGCAGGATCCGAAGCCCGCGCCGAATCCGATGGGTTGGACGGGCGTGCTCGACGAGAAGGAGTTCGCTGCATTGCACGACTTGAAGGAGGGCAAGCCGGCGCACCCGCTGCGCGGCACGACGGTCGAGTTCGACGGTGGTCGGCACTACCTGACGCTGCCGGAGGGCAAGCCGCCGTTCGCTGCGGTCATCGTCGTCCACGAGTGGTGGGGGCTGAACGATCACGTCAAACACTGGAGCGATCGGCTCGCCGCGGACGGCTACGCGGCGCTCGCCGTCGATCTCTACAAGGGTGAGAT
The DNA here is from genome assembly GCA_023433825.1 of Planctomycetota bacterium. GTDB lineage: Bacteria > Planctomycetota > UBA1135 > UBA1135 > UBA2386 > JAEYTU01. The sequence goes on along the minus strand of JAEYTU010000340.1, from coordinate 332 downwards.
CGCGACCGATCGAACCGCCGCGTCGAAGGCGATGACGAGCGTCGATCCGGCCGCGGCCGAGAAGACGCTGCGCGCGGCGTTCGCATTCCTCGGTGCCGACGAACGCGTGAAGGCGACCAAGCGCGGCGTCATCGGTTGGTGCTTCGGCGGCGGCTGGTCGCTCGCGCTCGCGATCGCCGAACCGAAGCTCGACGCGGCCGTCGTCTACTACGGCCGCCTCGTGACCGACGTCGCGAAGCTGCGCGCGATCCGTGCGCCGGTGCTCGGTGTGTTCGGGACGCTCGATCGCGGGATCCCGCCGGAGAGCGTCGACGCGTTCGAGAAGGCGATGA
>JAEYTU010000248.1 GCA_023433825.1 Planctomycetota bacterium | reverse complement strand
TCGCCGGCCTGCCCGCCGATCGCGATCTCGACGCGTCGGTCGTCGCGGTGCGGGCGCGGATCGCGACCGCGAGGCGTCGCGCCGACGAACTCGCCGAACGTGTCGCCGCCGCGCTTCGCGAGGGGGCGCACGATCAGGCGACGAGCCTGCTGGCCGCCCTCGAGAACGTCGACCACGCGCATCGCAGTCTCGGCGAGTTCCGGCGCGACGTCGCCGCCGCTCGCCAACCCGAGCTGACCAGCGTCGTCTCCGAGCACCTGCGCGCCGGTGACGTCGGCGCGGCGCTGGCGGCGATCCGCGACGTCGGGGATCCGATCGGCGTCGGCCAGCTCCAGCGCACGGTCCTCGACCGGCTCCGCGAGCAAGTCCTCGCTGCGTTGTCCGCAGCGGACGAAGTGCAGGCGCGACGGCTTCGCTCGGTGTTCGACGACCGCGCGCGCGCAGCCGCGCCGACGGCGCAGTGTCACGAATGGCTCGAGGCGTTCGTGCAGTCGCTCGACATCGAACCCGTGGATCCCGAGCGCGCCGCCCGGACGTTGGAGCCCGTCGTGCGACACGTCGACGGAAAGCCGCTGCGAGCCTGCCTCGCGCGGATGCGGGACGGCGCGAAGTTCTGCGCGGAGCGACTCGAACGCGCACGCGCGGCCGCCGAGGCCGGCGAACCGGTCGCGGCGCGAGCGGCCCTCGCGGAACTCGCGACGCGCCATCCGATGCACGAAGCCGCGCGACGTGAACTCGTCGCGCTCGACCGCAGCGCCGCCGAACGGAGCCAGCGCATGATCCAGGTTCGCGAGCTCGTCGATCGTGGCCGACTGCGCGAGGCCTACGCGGCGATCCTCGGCGCCGTCGCGCCGGGGCCAGCCGGTGAAGAGGCGAGACTCTTGCTGCAGGACATTCGCCACCGAATCCAACTCGTCGATCTCGGGCTCGATCAGGTCCGCCGCTCGCTCCACGGGGCCGACTCCGGTTCGCGCACCGGGCTGCGGCACTGCCTCGCGCGCGTCGAGCAGCTCGGGCTGCTGCAGCAGGATCACGAGGAGCTCGAACGCATTCGCGCCGGGATCCTCGCCGAGATCGCCGGGCTCGACGCGCAGGAGGAGATCCTCGCGGCCACGGCGCGGGGCGATGCCGTCGCCGCTCGCGCCGGCGTCGAAGCGATCCGCGCCGCGATGCCGGCGCTGCTCGCGCCGGAGCGTCTCGAAGCACGTCGGATCGAAGCGCTCGACCGGATCGAGGCACGCGTGCGTGGGGAACTCGACGCGGGGCGCGCCGCCGCGGCGCAGGCGTTCGCCGAACTCGGCGAGGCGCTGGCCGCTGGCATCGGCGCGCGGGAGTCGCGGATTCGCGGCCTCGCAGCCGACGTCGCGGCGCGCTTCGCGCAGGCCGACGAAGTCGCGCGCGTTGGGCTGACCGCGATGGCCGCGCGGGATCTGGCCGCTGCGGAACGTTCCCTCGAACGTGCACGCGACCTCGCGTCCGACGCGCCGCGCGTCCTCGAACTCGAGGCGGCACTCCGCCACGTCGACAGCCACGTCGCTCGCATCGAAGAGGTCTCGCGACTCGCCGACGGCGGCGATCACAAGGCGGCGCGCCGTCGCCTGGACGGTTTCGCGGCGACGCCACCGGTCCTGCGGACGCGGATCTTCGACCTCAAGCAGCGGCTCGCGCGCGCGCAGGGGCTCGAAGGTGGCTTTCTGCTGCGGGTCGACGAGGGCGGCGAGTGGCTCGTCCTGCGCGGTGACTCGATCGTCGTCGGCAACGTCCGCGACGGCTCCGCCGATCTCCCGGTGCTTGCCGCGATCGCCGGACGCCACGCGCGGATCCGACGGACGATGAGCTTTCACGGCGGCGTGCAGGAGACGATCGCGGCCGAACGCGGCGCGATCTCGGTCAACGGTGAGCCGACGACGGAACGGCGCCTCCAGCACGGGGATCGGATCCGGCTCGGCACGTCGCTCGAACTCGCCTACGAACTGCCGAGTCGACGCTCGCTGAGCAGTCGCTGGCTCTTACGCGGCGGGTTCCGTGTCGGCGGCACCGATCGGGTGCTGCTGATGAAGGACCGCGGCCGCGACGGGCGCATCCTGCTCGGCTCGCAGCACGACTCCCACGTGCGCGTCTCCGATGCGACCGGCGAGGTCGAGTTGTTCGCGAAGCAGGACGGGCAGGTCTACGTCCGCTGCGACGAAGCCGGAACGATGGACGACAAGCCGTTCCACGGCGAACACCCTGTCACGCCAGGTGCTTGGATCCGCTGCGCCGGCGTGCAGTTCCTGGTCCTGCCGTGGTCGCCGGATCGGTGAGCGGGAGTCCGAGCGCCGGCGGGGCTTTCCCGAATCCTTCGAGTCGTGCCCGTAACGACGACCTCCGTTCCCGAGCCCTGGGTCGTCCATGCTGACCACGATCACCGTCCTCGCCTGCACGTTCCTGGCCCCGCAATCCCCATCGCGGCCGGCGACCGGGCCGCAGCCCAAGGCCTCCGCGCTACGCGCGGAGGCCGACATCGCGGACCGCGATCGGACAGCGCTTGCTGGGGCCTCCCGTGCCGCTTGCGACACCGACAGCAGACGGCCGTTGCCAAGGAACGAACTCGACAATCGGTTTCCCGACGAGAGGAATCGCGGCACGACCGGCCCCAAGGAATGGGTCGTCTCGCAGTCCGACGCCGCGCAACCGTCGGCCGTCGTCGTGGCGGGGCAGGTCGAACTGACCCGGCGCGAAGCGAAGGCATCGGCGATCGAACGGCTGCGGGAGGACACGCGGGATCGCCAGCTCGAACACGGTCGCTCGGTCATCCGCGCCGCCGCCCCGTTCTGGCTGCCGAACTTCGTCGCCGAGCAGGCACTCCACGAATGGGTGCGCGGACTCGGCGACCCATTGCAGCGGTCGGTTCGGATCCTCGACGACGACGTGAAGGTCCGCGACCACGGGTTCGGGCAGAGCTTCCAGGCGTTCCTGCTGATCGAAGAGGACGCCTCACAGGCGGATCGTTCGGGTCGCGAGCTGGAGCGACGATTGGACCGGCGCGTCCGGCGCTTCGTCGTCCTCAGCGGCGGCGTCGTAGGCTTCTGGGCCGTGCTCGCGTTCGTCTTCGCGTGGATCGACCGACTCTCCCGCGGCTACATGACCTGGCGACTCCGCGGAATCGCCCTCGGTCTCGGCGCCGCCGTCCCCGCGATCCTCTTCCTCCTCTGAGTGCCGCCGATGGAACCCATGCACGAACCGTCCCGGCAGCCACGACCGAGCCCACGCATCGACTGGGAGGCGTTCTACACGCACTACCGGAAGCCTGGTTACGTCCCGGGATTCGAGATCGTCAACAAGCTCGGCGGTGGCGTCTTCGGGATGGTCTTCAAGGCCCGCAAGGAATCGATCGGCAAGGACTATGCGATCAAGTTCTTGAAGGTCGACGACGAGGTCGTCCGCGACGCCGTCGTGCGTGAGATCGAGTCGGTGCGGTACTTCGCGCAGGTCGACCATCCGAACCTCGTGTCGATCGAGGACAAGGGCGAAGTCGACGGCATCCCGTTCATCATCATGAGCTACGCGGGCGAGGAGACGCTCCGCAAGCGCATCGAGGACGGGCAGCTGTCGCGCGAGGAGGCGCTGCGGATCTTCGCGCAGGTCGCGCGCGGCATCTTCGCGCTGCACGAGCGCTCGCTGGTGCACTTCGACATCAAGCCGGCGAACGTGTTCTTGAAGGGCGACATCGCGCGCGTCGGCGACTACGGGCTGTCGAAGCTCGTGACCGAGTCGCGCAACTCGTTGTCGTTCGGTCGTGGCACGCCGTACTACAT
>JAEYTU010000290.1 GCA_023433825.1 Planctomycetota bacterium | reverse complement strand
AAGTTTCCGACGTTCCAACAGTTCGCGAAGGCGACGCTGAACGAGATCTACACGCAGGAGCAACTCGCGAACGCGAAGCACCTGCGCGCCGCGCATCTGACGACCGCATGGCTGCGCAACGACGGCGGGCGATTCACGCTGGTCCCGATGCCGCACCTCGCGCAGGCGGCACCTGGTTTCGGCGTCGTCCTGCACGATGCCGACGCCGACGGACGGCTCGACGTCGTCGTCGCCCAGAACTTCTTCGCGCCCGAACCCGAGACCGGACGAATGGCCGGCGGCCTCGGCGCGTGGCTGCGCAACACTCCTGACGGCTTCCAACTCGTGCCGGCGCGCGACGCCGGTCTCGTGATCCCGTTCGACGGCAAGGGGCTCGCACTGTGCGACGTCGACGGCGACGGGCGCGACGACCTGCTGTACGCCTGCAGCGACGCTCCGCTCGCCGTGCGGCTGACGCGCAGTGACGACGGGCCGCCGCCGCTGCGGATCCGACTCGCCGGAGCCCCCGGCAATCCGACTGCGATCGGCGCGCGCGTGACCGTGCGGGGATCGACCGTTCGCACCGCCGAGGTGCGCGCCGGATCGGGGTACCTGTCGCAGTCGACGGCGGCGCTGACGTTCGTCGGTGCGTTCACGCACGCCACGGTCCGCTGGCCCGACGGAGCGACGACCGAGCACCCGCTGACGCAGCAAAACGGCGACGTGACGCTGCGCCGCGAATGAACGGCGCGGAGGAGTTCCGCGGATGGCGAACGCGACCGCCGCGTCTGTCCCCGCCGCGAGAGCGCGCTGACCCGTCCGCCAAGGCCCTCGGCCTGCGCGACGACCACCTCGCCCGTCCGTCCGACGACCGTCTGCACCACCGTCTCGTCCACCGCGTTCGCACCGCGGCGCGCTCTCGCATCTCCCTTCGCCCGCGTTCGCCGCGGAACGCCTGCCGTGCGCCGCTCGGCACCGTCGGTCAACGGCCGCTGCCGACGAACGAACGACGAGATGTGTTGCGACTCGCGAAGCGCCGCGGCACCTTCGGCCCATGACCAAGCGTCCGGCGATCCTCGTGACGATCGGCACCCGCCCGGAAGCCGTGAAACTGGCGCCGGTCGTCCGCGCGTTGCACGACATCGCCGACGTGACGGTCGTCGCGACGGCGCAGCACCGCGGCATGCTCGATCGGCTGTTCACGTTCTTCGACATCCGTCCGGCCGTCGACCTCGACCTGATGCAGCCGTCGCAGGACCTCGCCGGGCTGACGTCGCGCGCGCTCGCTGCGATGGATCGCACGCTGGTCGAACACGCGCCGGACCTGGTGCTCGCGCAGGGGGACACGACGAGCGTGTTCGCGACGGCGCTCGGGTGCTTCTACCGGCGGATCCCGTTCGGCCACGTCGAGGCAGGGCTGCGTTCGCACGATCTCGACGGGCCGTTCCCCGAGGAGTTGAACCGCATCGTCGCCGGACGGATCGCGGCGCTGCACTTCGCACCGACCGAACGCGCACGCGACAACCTGCTCGCCGAAGGCGTCGACGCCGCGCAGATCGTCGTGACCGGCAACACGGTCGTCGATGCGCTGCTGTGGACGCGTGAACGCGTCACACCGCCGCCACGCCGCGCCGGCGTGCGCCGCCTGCTCGTCACCGCGCACCGGCGCGAGAGCCACGGCCTGCCGCTGCGCTCGATCTGCATGGCGCTGCGCGATCTGGCCGCGCGAACGGACGTCGAGATCCTGTTCCCGGTGCATCCGAATCCGGCCGTCGACGGGCCGGTGCGCGAACTGCTGACCGGCGTTCCGCGGATCGAGTTGTCGGCGCCGCTCGACTACCCGGACTTCGTCGCGGCGCTCGCCGGTGCGGACCTCGTCTTGACCGACTCCGGCGGCGTGCAGGAGGAGGCGCCGTACTTGGGCGTTCCGGTGCTCGTGCTGCGCGATTCGACCGAACGCGGCGAGGCCGTCGACCAGTCGGCGGCGCGCGTCGTCGGCACCGATCGACTGACGATCGCGGCCGCCGCCAACCGACTGCTCGACGACGCGCAACGCTACGCGGCGATGGCGACGCCGCGCGCGCCGTTCGGCGACGGCGGCGCTGCGCTGCGCATTCGCGACGCGATCACGGCATGGCTTGCTGGTCGCGTGGTCTGAGCCGTCGCGTCCCTTGCGGCTCATCGCGGCCCGCCGACCCGTGGCGAACGGTGACTCCGCGGCGGCGACGGTCAACGAATCACGTCCTCCACCCAATTCGTCAGACGGGTTTGCGAGGGATCCCCAAAGTCGAAGTCCACGGCTTGCGTGCGCAACTTCTGACCTTGGAGCGCGGGTGACGGTGGGATTGCGAGTCGGACGACTGCCGCTCGCGATCTCCCGATCCACACCGGCGGGAGGGCGACCGTCGCGGTCGGGTCCAGCCCGAGGATTCCGAGCCCCGGGATCCGGATATGCGCCGCGCTGAACGACACCGCCGGCGCGACCAGGTGCCCCGGTTCGGCAACCAAATGAATGTCGAGGTTTCCGCCGATCACCACAGTGCGCTGCGTGTGGATGTGCCGGCGGAGGTGAAAGTAGATGCGGTTG
>JAEYTU010000189.1 GCA_023433825.1 Planctomycetota bacterium | reverse complement strand
CGATCCAGTTCCTCGGCGGTGTCGCTGCGATCGGCGAGCATCGCGACCTCGCGCAACACGTCCTGCTCCTCGAGCGCGCGCGCCCGTCCGGCCAGGAACTCGTTGACGCGCTGCAGCAACCGCGTGCGAAGGTCCGCGACGAGGCGCGGCCCGCGCGCACGCACCTGCGTCAGCAGCTCGGCGAACACGTCCATCTGTCGTCGCATCGCGGCCGCGCAGCCCTCGCCTTCGGTCACGCGGTTGCGAACGAGGTCGTCGAGCGCGGCGTCGAACACCGCCGCCATGGCGTCGGACCAGCCGGCGGAACTCCGCGCGCGGGACCCGACGAGCACGCCCGGCATCGACAGCAGCGTCCGCAGGTCGACGTCGCCGGCGAGGTTCAGGTGCTGATGCAGTGCGCGCAGTTCGGCGGCGACGCGTTCGGCCGCCGCGCGATCGACGACGGTGTCGGTGCCGCCGCTCGGCGACGCGACGGCGATCGAGACGAAGACCGTGCCGCGCTTCAGCCTGCGTCGGACGTGACCTTCGACCGCCGCCTCCAAGCCTTGGAGTTCCGTGGCGAGGCGCGTCTTGACGCCGAGCGTCCGTCCGTTCACCGAACGCAGCTCGACCGTCGTCGTCCCGAACTCCGTCGTCGCGACTGCTGCGCCCGAGCCGGTCATGCTCTGGACCGGCGAGCTCACGTCAGACGGCGTTCCAGAACGCGTGCAGCAGCAGCGCCGACCCGAGGAACATCCCGGCGAGCAGGAACGTGAACCGATTGATGTTCCCGGCGCGCACGCCGAACGTCTCGGCGCCGACGCCGCCGAAGGCTTCGGCGAGACCGCCGCCCTTGCTCTCCTGCAACAGGATGACCACGCTCATCAGCGCGGCGGAAGCGAAGAAGACGACCCACAGCACGAGTCGGATCAGAGTGAACATGGTTCGAGGTCTTGGATTCGGATTCGGATTCGTTGCGGGCGGTCGGTAGGCAGTCCGTACTCGGACGCGATCACTTGTCGAACTCGATGATCGGGATGAACGACTCGGCCTTCAGGCTCGCGCCGCCGACGAGAACACCGTCGACATCTGCTGCGGCCATCAGCGCCTTGACGTTGTCCGGGCGAACGCTGCCGCCGTAGAGGATGCGGACCATGCCTGCGGCTTCGGCGCCGACCCGCTGCGTCAGCCACTTGCGGATCGTGTGGTGCGCGGCCGCAGCGATCTCCGGCGTCGCGTTCTCGCCGGTTCCGATCGCCCAGATCGGCTCGTAGGCGATCGACACGCGATGGCTGTCCTGCGGCAGGATCTGCAGCAGGCCGGCCTCCAACTGACGCTTCAGCGTGCGGTCGGTCTTGTTCGCCTTCCGCTCGGCGAGCGTCTCACCGATGCACAGCATCGGCATCAGATCGTTGTCGAGCGCAGCGCGGACCTTGCGGCCCATCCACTCGTCGGGCTCCTTGAACAACTGCCGGCGCTCGCTGTGCCCGACGAGCACGCGGTCGGCGCCGACCTCGCGAAGCATCTGCGGCGCGATCTCGCCGGTGAACGCGCCGCTCGCCTCGTGCCAGAGGTTTTGCCCGCCGATCCCGAGCGGAGATCCCTGCGCGACCGCGGAGACGTCCGCGAGAAAGACTGCCGGACAGAAGACGCCGACTTCGCGGTCGTTCCCGTCGCCGAGCCGCCCCTTGATCGTCTTGATCAAGTCGAGGGCGTGCCCGCGATCCAGATTCATCTTCCAGTTGCCCGCGATGTAGCGCTTCCGCGACGTCATCCGGTGACTCCCCTTGCTTCGAAAAACCGTCGTTCGTCGCGCGGTGACTCCAGCCGCGTCGGGCCCGCGCCTTTCGGCAGTTCCCGGCCGACGCATCGTGCGAGGTCGGCGACGCTCCCCATCCATTCCCGGAACTCGTCGGGACGAAGTGCCTGTGGTCCGTCGCACAGCGCGTGTTCGGGATGCGCGTGGACCTCGAGCATGACCCCGTCCGCGCCGGCAGCGATCGCGGCGCGCGCCATCGGCAACACCAACTCGCGACGACCGGTGCCGTGGCTCGGGTCGACGATCACCGGCAACGGCGAACGGCTCCGAAGCACTGGCACGGCGGCGAGATCGAGCAGGTAGCGGGTGCTCGGGTCGAACGAACGGATGCCGCGCTCGCACAGGACGACCGACGAGTTGCCCTCGTCGAGGACGTAGTCGGCGGCGGCCAGCAGTTCGTCGATCGTCGCTGCCGCACCGCGCTTCAGCAGCACCGGCATGCCGCTGCGGCCGACTTCACGCAGCAGCGGGAAGTTCTGCATGTTGCGCGACCCGATCTGCAGCATCGCGACGCGCCGGGCGACTCGCTCGACATCGCGCGGGTCGAGCACTTCCGTGACGACCGGAAGCCCGGTCGCCAACCCAGCTTCGACCAGAATGTCGAGGCCGGCGTCCCCCAGCCCCTGGAACGACTTCGGCGACGTTCGCGGCTTGAACGCACCCCCTCGCAGCATGCGCGCCCCAGCGGCCGCGACCTGCAGCGCCGATGCGAAGAGTTGCTCGCGGGACTCGACCGCGCACGGACCGGCGATCACGACCAGCGTCCCGTCACCGAACCGGACCTGACCGGCGACGACGACAGGGTGTCTGCGGCTGTCAGGATTCACGAACGGCGTGCGGCGAGCGGCGAAGGGCGAAGGAAAAGGACGGCGGACCATAGGGCTGCCGTTTGAGACCGTCAAACGTGACGTCGCGCTTGCATCACCGACGCTCGTGGCTAGGTTCCGCCGCGTTCGTGCAGAGGGAAGCCGGTGAAAGACCGGCGCTGTCCCGCAGCTGTGACCGGGTACGAACGTCGTGAACACCACTGGGCTGCGCGGATCGCGCAGCCTGGGAAGGCACGACGGGAGGACGACCCGGAAGCCAGAAAACCTCGCGCGAGCCCGCCGGTCCCCCGGCGGGGCCCGATTCCATTCACCGGCGCGCGGACGCCGAGCGAGGTCTCCATTGAAGTTCACGCCCGTGTTCCGGGTGCTCACGCCCGCGTTCCGGGTGCTCGTCGGCGCGTGCGTCGTGCTCGCCGGACTGCTGCCCGCCCAGACTCCGTTGCCGACCGTCGTCGTCGGCCATCGCCTGACCGCTCGATGGACGGACCGATCCGGTCCGTTCGCGTTGCGCGGATGTGCGATCGATCCGTTCGGCCAAGACGTCTTCGTCGCACGACACAGCGACGTGCTCCGCGTCGCACCGGATGGCACGGCGACGACCGCGTTCTCGCTGCCGATCGGCGGAACGATCGGATTCCTCGCGCGACCGACGTCGTCGAACGACCTGCTGGTCGCCGATCTGACGCACGCAACGCTGCATCGGCTGCCGCTGCTCGGCGGCGCGCCGACGTCGTTCGCGATTCCGGCGAACGCGTTCGACGTCGACGTCGCGCAAAACGGCGCCATCGTCGTGTCGGCGAATCCTGCGTGGCCAGCGCCCGGTGCGCGCACCGGGCTGTGGTGCGTCGGCCCGTCGACGACGCCGCGTGAGATCGTCGCACTGCGCGGGGCGTCGGGTCCGCTCGCGTTCGATGCGTCGGGCAACCTCTGGTACGCGATCCAGTCCGATCTGTACCCGACGCCGCCGGGTGCCGTGCAGATCGTCCGGTTCGCGGCCGCAGCGGTCGCCGCGGCGTTGGCCGGCGGTCCGCCGCTGCGCGAGAGCGACGCCGTCGTCGCGTTCGCGGGACTCGACGGCGCCTACGACCTGGCGTTCGACGATCGCGGCCGATTGCACTGGTCCGATCCGCAACGCGGCACCGTCTCGCGAACACTGCCTGGTGCGACCGCGATCGACCCGACGCCGCTGGTTCCGCCGCCGACGATCCCCGGCACGCAGTCGGTCTCGGCGCTCGCGTTCGTGCGCGTCGGTGGCGCGACGTTCGACCCGTTCCAGCCCGAGCACAGCACGCTGCTGGCGATGGTCGCGACGAATCAGACGACCGACAGTTGGGTCGTCGTCGTTCGGCCGCAGCGCGCGTCGTTGACGGCGCCGGCTTCGAGCGGGCCCGGCCGGATCGACGTCGACGTCGACGGAATGCCGCCGCACGCGGCCGTCGCGCTGTGGTGGTCGCCGCAGCCGTTGCACGGCGATCGCGTCGTGCTCGCGCTCGACGGCGTCCCGATCTGGTGCGCGCTCGCACTCGCACCGATGCCGATCGCGACGCTGCACTCGGCCGACGCCGTCGGGTCGCTGCGATTGCCGCTGCAGTACCCAGGCGGGCTGAACGGCGCGCTGTCGCTGCAAGCCTTCGGACTCGCTCCGACCTCGCCAATCGCGACGTCGAACGCCGCCGTCCTCCAACTCGTCCCGTGATCCTCGAAGAGCGCACCATGTCCAGACCGCGAACCCCATCCCGCATCCGCATCCGCATCCGTACCCGTCTCGTGACGTTCGGCGTCGCGTTGCTCGCCACACCGGCGGCAGCGCAGACGGCCCCCGACCCCGTCGGCTACCGCTCGGAATCGCGGCCGCTGCCGGCACAGGCCGACACCGTCGCCGTCGTCGCGAGCGGCATCGTCCACTTCGACGGCACGCGATTCGTCCTCGACGACGGCACCGCGCCGCGAACGCTGTTGACGCTCGCCGCGCCGACCTTCGGCTCGTTCGTCGTCCCGCTCGACGGCAACGACCTGCTGTTCGGCGAGAGTTCCGGCGGCGTGTGGTTGGTGCGCCATTCCGGTGCACCGGTGCCGCCGCGCAAGCTCGCCGACGTGCCGTTCGTGTACGACGCGGCGCGCTGGACCGCGACGCACGCATTGCTGTCGGCGAAGACGCGCGGACTTGCGGCACCGGACAACGACGTGCTCGCGATCGATCTGTCGACCGGCGCGATCGATCCGATCGCCGTCCTGCCGGGAGCGTCGGGACCGATCGTCGTCACGCGCGGCGGTGAACTGATCTATGCGACCGCGAGCACGCTCTTCCCGCCGCCCGCCGGTTCGGTCGAACTGCTGCGGTACACGGGCGCGCAGTTGCTCGGCGCGCTCGGCCCCACGGCGCTCGATCGCAGCGCCGCGACGCTCGTTCACGCCGGCCTCGACACCGCGTCGGACCTCGCGCTCGACGACGACGACGACGTGTTCGTCGTCGACTGGCAAGCCGGCGCAGTGCTCGAGATCGACGACCTCGCCGCGGCCGCGGCCGCGCGGCGGACGCTGCTCGCGTACCCGTCGGGCGCAGCGACGGCGATCAGTCTGCAGTTCGTCGGTGGGCATTCCGGCGCAGCGGTGTTCGAGCCGTTCCAACCGACGAACGGTGGTCGACTCGTCCTGTTCGAGAGCGACTTCGCGAGCACGCGCCGGTTGCGTTCGCTCGAACCGCGGCGGGCAGAGCTGACGACGACCCCGGCGAATCCGGTGGCGCCCGGACCGTTCACGTTGTCGATGAGCCACGGCCTGGCGTCGGCGAACTTCGTCGCCGCGATCGCAGCGGCCGGAAGTGGCATCGAGCAGCCGCTCGTCCTCGCCGGCTTCGAGGCACCACTGTTCTGGGACACGGCACTCGCCGCACCGCTGGCGCTGATCGGCGGCACTCTCGACGCCAACGGGACGTTTCAGTGGCCGCTGGTCAATCCCGGGCCGCAGATCCCGGTCGGATTCGCGATCCAAGTCGCATTCCTCGGTGCCGGTGCGAATGCGCCGATCGGCTCCTCGCGCCCGTTCACGCTGACGTTGCGCTGACTCCGCGGAGCTTCAGGTCCGCCGCCCGGACTTGGTTGCACGAAGGTTACGGCACCCGCCTGTCGCGTCGGTCGATGAGGCCGTAAGCAAGCGCCCTCGTTTGCCGCGCTGTCTGCGCCGTCCGTGCCCCGGAGTCCCGCCGTGAGTTCGAAGAACCTGATCCTTGCTGTTCTCGCCGTCGCCCTGCTGGGGATCGTCGGCTACGCGTTCCTCGGCGGCGGAGGTCCCCAAGTCCCGACCGTCCCGTGGAGCGAGGAAGACGAGCTGACGATCGCGGACGAGCAAGAGCCGGTCGAGGGCGTGGAGGCCGACTTGGCGAACCCCGGCCGACGCAGCGTCGAAACCGAGCAGGCGGTCGCCGGAGCGAGGAGCGGCGAAGAGGCACGCCCGGAGCTGAAACTGAACGGGCGCGTCGTCGACAAGTTCGGGCGCGGGGTCACGGCGGCGACGGTGCACTTGGAGATTCGTCGCGCGGGCGGGCGCGGTGGGTTCGGCGGCGGTCAGGGTGGACCCGGCGGCAATCGCCAACAGATCCGACCGGTCGCGACGACCGACGGCGAAGGTCGCTTCGCATTCGAGGGCCGCGGGTTCACGAACCTCGGCGTCACGTTGACGGTCTCGCATCGCGATTACGCCGTGACGTTCTCCGATCACGAGTTCGAACAAGCTGGCAAGGAAGTGGCGCTCGGCGACGTCGTCGTACGCAACGGCGGCTCGGTCCTCGGCTCGGTCACCGACCTCGACGGTCTCGCGATCCCGGACGCGGAGATCCGCATTCAGCCGGTCGGCGGCAATCGCCTGGCATGGGCGCGCGACCGCGACCAGTTGATCCCGGCCGTCAAGGTCGACGGCAATGGCACGTTCCGCATCCCCCACCTCGCTGCGGGTGAGTACCGGTTCGAGGCATCCGCGCCGCGCCGACTGCGCGCGAACAGCGAGACCGTCCAGATCGCCGAGGACATCGAGGAGACGATCGAGCAGTTCCGGCTCGGCCCGGGCCAAGTCATCACCGGAACGGTGTTCGCCTCCGATGGCAATCGCGTCGCGAACGCGCAGGTCCGACTGAACGGCGGCGGGCCGCGGATGCGCGATCAGGACACGCGCACCGACAAGCAGGGCAACTTCACGTTCGACCACCTGCCGACGGCGACGGTCGCGTTGCGCGTCGAGGCCGAGGGCTACGTGACGTTCGTCCAGGGAGGCATCGAGACGGCGAGCGGAACGCCGCTGATCGTTCGGCTGCAGGACGGCCTGCGGATCGCCGGGATCGCACGTGACGCAGTGACCGGCAATGTCGTCGAACGCTTCGGCGCCCGCGTGCGCCGGATCGGCAACGTCAGCGACCCGGCACGTGAGGCCGCCGTCGCGAAGATGCGCGCCGAGATGGAAACGGTCATGGGAATGATGCGCGGCGGCGAAGTGTCGGAGACCGACCGCGCTGCACTGCGGACGCGGCTCGAAGGGCTGCGCAACGAGTTCGGCGCCCTGGGTGTCGCCGGCGGCGGACGCGGCGGACGCGACGAGCGCGAGGCGATGCGCGAGATCGGCGAGACCATGATGCGCGGCGGTCGGATCAACCAACCGGGCGACGTCGGCGATGTCGTCGCGCGACCGGAGGGTCGATTCACGTTCGCGGGTCTCGACGAAGGCGTCTACGTCGTCGACATCGGCTCGCCGGACCACCAGCGCATTCGCAGTCAGCAAGTCGAACTGCGCGCCGGATCGCCGGCGGCAGAACTCGTCGTCAACCTGCCCCGTGGCTTCACGGTCAGCGGTGCGATCACCGACCGTGAAGGTGCGCCGATCGCAGGCGCCGATCTCGAGCTGTTGCTGCAGTCCGACGACGAAGGCAACGCGGGCGGGCGTCGCGGCGGGCGCGGTGGACGCGGCGGCGACAACAACGGCCCGGCCGCGGCGGCGCCCGGCGGCGACGCGCGTCGGACGATGTTCGAGCAGTTCCGCGGGCAAACCGGCCCGCGCGGGACGCCGATCCTGTCGGCGAAGAGCGACGCGAAGGGCAACTACACGTTCCGACACGCACCGGCGGGCCGGTACGTCGTCAGTGCACGCGCGAAGGGATTCGCGAACGGAGGCAGCGACGCATTCGCACTCGCCGCCGACGCGGAAGGGGTCGCGGTCAACCTCGGAGCGCTGGCGGTCATCGAGGGCTCGGTGACGGGCATCCCGAACGGCAAGCTCGATCAGACGCACGTGCTGGTGTTCGCCGGGATGGGCGGCCGCTCGCAGCGCACGATCGACCTGCGTCCGGATGCGACGTTCGTCGTCGAGGATCTGCAACCCGGCAGCTACATCGTCCGCGCGGTCGTCGGCGACATGCAGACCTACAT
>JAEYTU010000136.1 GCA_023433825.1 Planctomycetota bacterium | reverse complement strand
GGCACGCTAGACGAATGCGCACTTCGCGGGAAGCGCCTGGTTCGACGTTCTGATCCGGTCACTGCCGGCCGCGAGCGCCGCATCGGACAACGGTGCGTCGGAGGCGCGTGCCTCAGCGGGTGCCACCCGCCGAACGATGAGAGTCGAGGGACTCCTCCACCACCTGTCCCGTGCGGCAGACGGACAGCGTTGAACCCCGCTGGTCAAGTGGGTGCCCCTGAAGGTACTTGAACCCAGATGCGACGTGAGTCGCCCGGGTTCGTGTTGCCCTCGAGGTCGGCCCCCGGGGAACTGGCATCGGTTCAACCTTTGCTCCCGCTGGCGATCACGCAGACCGCAGAAGAGGAGCCCTCGTGCGGCGAAGGGTACTGCGCACCACTCGACTCGCAAGCGGCCCACGTTCGTTGGCGTCGACGGTGTCGCGACGGCGGTGGTCCGCGTCACCACCGATTCGCAGCGATCGACGCGAGCACGCGTTCCGCGGCGGCAACCGCCGCAAGTCCGTCTTCGCCGCTGACGACCGGTCGCGCGCGCGTGCGGACGACTTCGACGAACGATCGCAACTCGTCCGCAAGCGGATTGCCGTCGTCGAGCTTGAACTCTTGGATCGACAGCAGACCCTCGAACACGAACTTCCACAGATCACCGATCTGCGCACGGTCGAGCGCGCCGATGTCCAACTTGGTGAAGTCCCACCCCGGCTGCTTGCGGATCACCATTCCCTGCCCGGTCCCGAAGTCGAGGCTCGCATAGCCCTCTTGCGAGAACATCCGCATCCGACGCAGAGGCTTGATCGCGACGCGATTCGCCGTCAGGTGCGCGACCGCTCCGTTCGCAAATCTGCACGTCGCTGCCGCGAGATCCTCGGCGGGCGTGAACACCGCTCCGCCGAACGCTTCGATCGACGTGATCTCGCTGCCGACCAGCGCAAGCACCAGATCAAGGTCGTGGATCATCAGGTCCAACACGACACCGATGTCCGTGCTTCGAAAGCTGAACGGCGCCATGCGCTGCGACTCGATGTATCGCGGCGCGAGCCCCATGGCGGCGACCGCCTTCAGCGCCGGATTGAATCGCTCGACGTGCCCGACTTGCAGAATCCGTGAACGCGAACGCGCGAGTTCGACCAGTTCGCGGCCTTCCGCAACGGTGGGGGTCAACGGCTTCTCGACCAGGACGTCGATTCCGTTCTCGAGGAAGAACCCGGCCACTTCCCGGTGGAGCCTCGTCGGCACGACGACGCAGACGGCGTCGGCACGATCCACCAACTCGCGATAGTCGGTGAACCCAGGCACGCCATACGTCGACATCGCCTGCCGAAGCTGCTCGGCGCTGGTGTCGACGACACCGACCAGCTCTGCACTCGGCTCAGCCTTCAACAAACGCGCGTGATGTCGACCGAGGTGGCCGACGCCGACGACTCCGATTCGCACCGCGGGACGCCCGACGTCGTCCGACATCACGCATCCACCAGCGTGAACTTCAACTGCGCCTCCGAGACGAGCCGGCCGGCGACTTTGCACCGCGCTTGCACGTGACCGACGCTCGGCTTCGCCCGGATCGTCTCGACTTCGATCCGGAGTTGGTCACCGGGGACGACGGCGCCACGCATCTTGACCTTGTCGATGCTCCACAGAACCGCGAGCTTCCCGGTGTTCTCGAGCTTTCGGAGCAACAGCACACCCGAGAGCTGCGCCATCGCTTCGAGTTGCAGCACTCCGGGCATGATCGGCTGCTCCGGCCAATGCCCCTGGAAGAACGGTTCGTTGATCGTGACGTTCTTGATCGCAACCGCTCGCTTGAAGCCGTCCAGCTCGATCACGCGATCGATCATCAGGAACGGATACCGGTGCGGCAGCAGCTTCATGATGTCGCGGATCTCGAGTCCGGACTCGCGAACGCTTTCGCCAGCTTCCTGCTCGCGCTCCATTCGCTCGATCAGCTGCTGGACGAGCTTCATGTTCGTCGCGTGACCGGACCGCGTCGCGATCACGTGCCCGTCGAGATCGATCCCCATCACGGCGAGGTCCCCGAGCAGGTCCAGGATCTTGTGGCGCGCGAGTTCGTCCTCGTAGCGCAGCGTGTTCTCGCGCACTCCCTGTGGACCGACGACGAGAGTGTTCTGCGTGCTCGCGCCCTTCCCCAGTCCTGCAGCGACGAGCGAATCGACTTCGTGCTCGAACACGAACGTCCGCGCGTGAGCGATTTCCCGCTCGAAGTTCTCTCCGGTCAGCGAGAAGCCGACCGTCTGCCGGGTCGGCGCGGCACCGTTCTCGGCCGTGTAGTCCAGGTGGTACTCGAGACTCAGCCCGCCGGTCCCCGGCAGCGCAACGAGCGTCGCCGCACCGTCCCGGACGAACACCGGCTCCGTCACGGTGTACGCCCGCTTCTGCGCGCGTTGCTCGACGACCCCCGCCGCCCGCAGCGACGCGACGAACTCCCGGGCGGACCCATCCATTCCAGGCACTTCTTCGCCGTCGATCTCGATCTCGACGTTGTCGATCGCCAGGGCCCACAGCGAAGCGAGCAGGTGTTCGCAGGTGTAAACCTCGGCCGCGCCGTTGTGCAGGCACGTTCGCCGTTCGCGCGCCTTCAGACTCGTCACGGCGACCCGGACCTCGGGTTCGCCTTCCATGTCCATTCGCACGAACGTGACGCCATGTCCGGCGTCGGCCGGCTTCAGCACCATCCGAACTTGCTTCCCGGAATGCAGTCCGACGCCCGTGAACTCCACCGGCGTCTTCAGGGTTCGTTGCGATCGGGTCGCCAAGGTCGGTACGGCCGTTCGGATGCGAATCGATGTCGGCCGCGCCGGCCGCTGGACTGCGTCACTTCGTCTTGAGGATCCTAATCAGGTCCGGGGTCAGGTCCAACGCGGGCGACGCGTGCAACAACACACGACCGTCGTACTCCTCGTGTCGCTCGATCGGGTTCACCGTGCCGTCGACGGCCGGCAGTGGGCGTTGCCGCAGGACGAGCATGACGCCCTTCTCCTTGGCGAGCGCAGCGATCTCCTGGTCGATGTCGCGATACACGGCCTCGTACAGCGCAGCCTTCTTCGTCTGGAAGTGCGGCATGTGTTGCTCGCTGAGCCACTTCAACCGTGCAACGGCGGCGTTGAAGTCCCCCGCCGCGTCGAGTGACTCGCGACTGCCGGCTTCGAACTGATTGCGCTTCTCGCGCAGGCCGTCTGCCAGCTTCTCCTGCTTCTTGATCTCCGCCAAGTACGCCTCGGACTCGGCCTGCAGCGCCTCGAGCCCTTTCGTCCACTTCGGGTAAGCGGCAGCCGCCAGTTCGATCTGAACGACACCGACGAGCTTCGAGAGGTCTGCGGCGGCAGATGGACTCTGCGCGGCAGGGCCGCCGAACTCGCTTCCGATCGAGCCGAGCACGAAGGCCAACGGGACAGCGAGAGTCATCGAGAGTACGCGCTTCTGCATCGTCGTGGATCCTGGTCAGACCGGCTCGTTCGCACCCGCAAGAGCCTGTCGGATGTCCGCCAGGAGCGCAGCGTCGTCCTCGATGCCGATCGAGAGGCGCACGATCCCGTCGGCGATCCCAGCATGCAAGCGCTGTTCTCGCGTCAGACTCGCATGCGTCGTGTACGCAGGGAGCGTCGCGAGGCTGTGAATTCCACCGAGCGACGGTCCGCGCGCGAATCGGCGAAAGCGGTCGAACACGCGGCGAGCGCCGTCGAGACCACCCGCGATGTCCAACGCGATCAGCGTTCCGCCGCCGTTCATCTGCCGGCGTGCGAGTTCGCGATCGGGATGCTGCGGCAGCGTCGGGTACGAGACGCTCCGCAGTGCTCCGCCGTCGCCGATCTGCGCGTGCAGCGCCACCGCAATTCGCTCCGCGGCCGCTTGCTGCGCGTCGAGCCGCAGGCGCAGCGTCGCCATCGACCGACTCAGCAGCCACGCATCGGCGGGCGCGAGGATCCCGCCGGTCCGCAGTCGATACGCGACGATCGGATCGAGCAGCGCATCGGCACCTGCCACGACACCGCCCATCACGTCCGAATGACCACCGAAGAACTTGGTCGCACTGTGCACCACGAGGTCCACCCCGAGGCGCAGCGCGTGCTGGATCGGCGCGGGGGCGAACGTCCCGTCGAACAGCGTCCACGCGCCGGCGCGCCGACATCGGCCGGCGATCGCCGCGACGTCGACCAGCCGCAATGTCGGGTTGATCGGCGACTCGAAGACGACCAGCTTGGCCGGCTCGGCGAGTGCCGCCTCCAGCGCCGACGGTGCGAACGCGTCGAAACGTTGGACACGGATCCCGAAACGCGGAAGGTCACGCCGCGCCAGCGCATCGGTACCGCCGTAGATCTGATCGGCGACCAGAACGCGGTCGCCCGCGGAACAGAGCGCCAGGATCGCGCCGGAGATCGCACCCATGCCGCTCGCGAACGCGACCGCACCCGTCGCCCCCTCGGACTCGGCGACGAGCGACTCGAACTCCAATCCGTTCGCATGCGAATGCCGCGGATAGAACCCGCCATCGGTGCCGTTCTCACCTGCGGAGCGCAGCGCCGCAGCGTCGACCATTCCGAACGTCGTGGCTCGGACGAGCGGCGTCGCCAGCGGACCGAGTGGAGTGTGGGATTCGCGCGGGCGACCGTAGTTCGGCATGCGTGCATCCTCGTGCAGCCGCCCCTCGAGTCGCAACCGGACGCGCGAGACCCGCGGTTCCCGCGACACAGCTCGCCCGCCAGAATGCGCCGATGCCTTTCGATCTCCCGTCCGACCTCGTCGCGGAACTCGTCGCCGACGCCGAGGCCCGCGCACCGCACGAGGCCTGTGGACTCCTGACCGGCCCAGCTCACGACCGTCGCGGCGCATCGGTCGACGGCTACGTGCCGCTGCCGAATCGCGCGCGATCGTCGCGGCACTTCGAGATCGATCCGATCGAGTTCCTGACTGCGATCGATGCGCTGGACGCGAGCGGCAGGGTTCTGCGAGGGATCTTCCACAGCCACCCCGACGGCCCACCCGCGCCGAGCGATGCCGACCTTCGTGGTGCCTGGCCGGGTCTACGCCAAGTCATCTGCGCGCTGCGCGACGGTCGCGCCGTCGCGATCGCCGTGTTCGACACCGCCGGCGCGCCGTGGCCCGGTGCGACGCACCTCGAGCTCGCGCCGTCGCCCGGAGCCGCGCGATGACGCAGGACCTCCACAGAACGCTGCAGCAGTTGCGCGAACGGATTCGCGAGGTCCCCCCTCGCGCAGCGTTCGCGTCGAACGCCACGCTGATCGACGTGCGGGAGCATCACGAGTGGTTGGACGGACACGTCGAAGGCGCACTTCTGTCGGGTCGCAGTCACCTGGAGATGCAGATCGGTCGTCTCGCCCCCGACCCCGCCGCCCCGCTGATCCTCTACTGCCAGTCGGGCGTGCGATCGTTGTTCGCGGCGGCGACGCTGGAATCACTCGGTTACCGCGACGTCCGTTCGATCGCCGGTGGATTCGAGGCTTGGCGGGCCGAAGGACTTCCGGTCGTCACACCCGACACCGGCAAGCTCGACCGCACCCGCTACAGCCGGCATCTGCGGATCCCGGAGATCGGGGAAGCTGGCCAACGCCGCCTGCTCGCGAGCTCGGTCCTGATCGTCGGCGCCGGTGGACTCGGTTCGCCAGCGGCGCTGTATCTCGCCGCTGCCGGCGTCGGCCGATTGACGATCGTCGACGACGACCGCGTCGACCGGAGCAATCTGCAGCGCCAGATCCTTCACAACGACGAACGGATCGGCACCCTGAAGGTCGACTCGGCGCGCCGGACGCTGACCGCGTTGAACCCGACGATCACGGTCGACACTCACGCCGTGCGGTTCACTCCGGTCAACGCGCGCGAACTGGTCGCCGATCACGACGTCGTCGTCGACGGCTGCGACAACTTCCCGACGCGCTACCTCGTCAACGACGCATGCGTCGCCGCCGGTCGCGTCAACGTGCACGGCAGCATCCACCGCTTCGACGGGCAGGTCTCGGTGTTCTGGCCCGGTCGCGGGCCGTGCTACCGCTGCATCCACCCGGCCCCGCCACCCGACGAACTCGCACCGAACTGTGCCGAAGTCGGCGTTCTCGGCGTCCTGCCGGGCGTCATCGGCACGCTCGAAGCCGTCGAAACGCTGAAGGTCCTCCTCGGCATCGGCGAGCCGCTCGTCGGTCGGCTGTTGACCTACGACGCGCTGCAGGGGGGCTTCAGCGAGTTCCGCCTGCGCCGCTCGAAGGACTGCGCGATCTGCACGAACGCGCCACTCGCGCAGATCCCGGCGGCGCGGACCTGACGCCCGCGAACACACATCGCGGGCCGCGATGTGACCGTGC
>JAEYTU010000052.1 GCA_023433825.1 Planctomycetota bacterium | reverse complement strand
GTTTCACAGACGTCAGCGGATAGAGCGCAGATTCGAAAACGAATCGTTGTCGGTTTAAGCCTGCCGTCCCACACGTATTCGTTGTTTGAAGGATTGACTGATGTCACGCAGTATGTCGAAGCGGGGTCCTTGACTACCGCCGTGTCGCGCCTGCAGGAGCATGCCGGCGCCGCAAAGGTCAAATCAGAGGAAGAGACGGCGGCAGTCCGGGAACAACAGCGCCAGGCGTTGCTTCGGCAGCAAGGGCATGTCCTCGAACCAACAGAGGCTCCGGTAGACCCCGGACGCCGATCGCGCTCCTTCTGACCCACGATTTTCCGGGGGCGCGCATCTCCCACCCCCCCCGGGGTCGTCGTGCATGTTCGCGCGAGTGACCTGGCGTGAACGTCTAGAGCGCTACCGAGAGAAGACCATGCTCCCCCTCGAGGAGAGCATGTTCGTACAGATCACCGACGCCGGTCGGGCGATGGTGAAGCGCGCCCTCGATGAAGCGCGAGTCCACGAGGCCTACCTCGAGGAACGCGTCCGCGAGGAAGAGTCGGGCGGCCGGCAGGGTTCGCGCCGCTCGCTGGCGGAGCTCGGCTGATGGCAGCGACCTCGTTCGTCCGCCACCGCGCGCGCCGCGCGCTGTACCCGGTGTCGGAAGTCCGACGCCTGCAGGTCCTCGCGCAGTCGAACACGATCCGCGCGCTCGCGCCCGCCTACGAGGGCGCGACGCGCAAGCGCACGCAGAAGGACTGGAACGCGACCGACATCTCGGCCGACGCCGCGCTCGAGGAGAGCCTTCCCGACATCCGCGCGAAGACGCGCGAGCAGGTCCGCAACAACCCGATCGCGCGCGCGATCACCGACGTGCTGACCGACTACGCCGTCGGCACTGGACTGACGCCGTGGTCCAAGGTGGACCACGAAGCGATCGGCATCACGCTCGACCAGGCGATCGAGTGGGGTATGTCGTGCGAGCGGTACTTCGAGCGCGCTGCGCCGCACCTCGACATGCGTGGCACGACGGACTTCGTCGGGCTGCAGCGCCTGGTCTGCCGGCGGGAGATCGAGGACGGCGAGTCGTTCGCGATGTTGCCGCTCGTCGACCTCCCGGGCCGTCCGCTCAAGACGGCGGTCGACGTGATCGAGGGTGATCGCATCGACACGCCGCAGGGGATTGGCCGCGACGAGAACGTCCGGATGGGCGTCGTGCTCGGTCGGTACGCGCAGCCGGTCGCCTACTACGTGTTCCTGCAGCACCCGGGCGATTCGTTCTGGCAGCCGCTGTCGCGATCGCGGAAGTGGCAGAAGGTGCTCGCGTGGCAGGACGGGCGCCGCGTGATGCTGCACGTCTACGACGTCCAGCGCGGCGGACAGTCGCGCGGCGAGCCGCTGTTCGCGTCGTCGATCTCGCCGCTTTACGACCTGAAGAAGTACGACGACGCGGAACTGATCGCAGCGCGCGTCGCGGCGTGCTTCTCGGTCTTGATCAAGCGGATGGACCCCGCCGCGGCGCTCGACGCCGAGACCGAGGAACGCGGCGACGTGTACCCGGTCGAGCAGCTCGAGCCGGGAATGGTCGAGCGCCTGAAGCCAGGCGAGGACGTCGCCGTCGTCAACCCGTCGCGGCCCAACACCGCAACGATCTCCTACATCGAGGGGAAGCTGAAGCTGATCTCCGCGAGCACCGGCCTCCCGCTGATGCTCGTGCTGAAGGACTTCTCGAAGTCGAACTTCTCGAACACGCGCGCCGCCTCGAACGAGGCCTACCGCGCCGTGCTCGTGCGGCGCCGCCGCGTCGTGCACCGGTTCGCACATCCGGTCTGGCAAGCGGTGATCGACGAGGGCGTCGCCACCGGCGTGCTCGCGCCGCCGGTCGACTACGAGGAGTTCCGCGACAGTCTGACGTTCGCGCGGTGGATCGGACCGGGCCGCGGCTACGTGGACCCGGTCAAGGAAGTGCAGGCCGCGCGCGACGCGATCGACGCCGGCCTCAGCACGCTGCAGGACGAGTGCGCGCTGCTCGGCAAGGACTGGGAGGAAGTCATGGAGCAGCGGGCGCGCGAGATCGCGCGCGCGAAGGAACTCGGACTCGAGGTCGCGCCGAAGCCGCCGCCGGTACCAGGCGCGCCGCCGAAGCCGGGTGCGGACGACGACGACGACGAGGACGAGACGGAGGACGACGATGACGACCGGTAGGTTGCTCGACGCGTTCACCGGCCGCACGTGGCTCCTCGAGCCCGGCGTGCTGTCGAGCCTGGCGTCGCTCGTGATCCGGCACACCGAAGGCGAGACCGTGTCGCCGGAGTTCGTGGCGCAGCTCGTCGCCGCACGCGGAGAGCCGCGCGACGGCACGCGTCGTCCGTATGCCGTGATCGGCACGACGGCGGTCATCCCGATCCAGGGCGTGATCGCGCACTACGCGAACCAGGTCAACGGATCGAGCCAACCGCGCGGCACCTCGACCGAAGCGATCCGTGATGGGCTCGCGCTCGCGCTGAAGGACCCGCTCGTGCAGTCGATCGTCCTCGACGTCAACTCGCCGGGCGGCACGCTCGACGGTGTTGAGGAGACTGCGCTCGCGATCAGCGACGCCGACAAGCAGAAGCCGGTCTACGCGTACGCCGAGGGCGTCATGGCGTCCGCCGCGTACTGGCTCGCGTCGCACGCGCGGAAGGTCTACGCGTCGGCCGGCACGCTGATCGGATCAATCGGCGTCTACACGGTCGTGCGCGATCTCTCGGCGGCGGCCGAGAAGCTCGGCGTGAAGGTCCACGTCATCAGCAGCGGTGGCGTGAAGGGCGCTGGATACCCGGGCGCCGCGGTGACGGACGAGGTCCTCGCCGACCAGAAGCGAATCATCGACGACGTGACGAACCTGTTCGTCGCGGCCGTCGCACGCGGACGTCGGATGTCGGTCGACGACGTCCGCCCGCTCGCGAACGGAACTGTCCACCTCGCGACGGCTGCAGAAGGGCTGCGGCTGATCGACGGGGTGAGGACGTGGGAGGAGGTGATCACCGACTCTCGGACCGAGCGTGGCGGAGCCACGCAGGGCAGGCAGGGAGGGACCCAAGCCATGGCAGAAGAGAAGACGGCGCAGGCGAGCGCCGGCGG
>JAEYTU010000015.1 GCA_023433825.1 Planctomycetota bacterium | reverse complement strand
TGCTCGATCCGCGACTGGTACAGCTCGGCGATGTCGCCGCACTCGTTCAGCAGGTCGAGGAAGCGCAGCAACAGGTCGTCGAAGTCCAACGCGCCGAGCCGCCGCATCCGCGCCTCGTACGGCCCGTAGACGAGCTCGACGACTCGGTCGACGTCGCCGAGGCCGACGATCAGCCCCTCGGGGCGCATGTGCTGGTTCTTGAGCTGCGAGATCCGGCGGCCGATCGCGGCGGGTTTGACGTCGAAGTGCCCGAGCGACAGTTCCTCGACGAGGTTCTTCAGCAGCGTGTCACGGTCGTAGGTGTCGTAGATCGTGAAGTCGCGCGGGTAGCCGAGCCGGTGCCCGTCGGTGCGCAGGAAGCGCGCGCACATCGCATGAAACGTCGAGACCAGCACGCGCGTCCCGCCAAGCTGCTGGATCCGGTGCGCCATTTCCTGCGCCGCCTTGTTCGTGAACGTCACGGCGACGATCCGATGCGCGGCGACGCCGTCGCGCAGCAGACGCGCGACGCGTCGCGTGATGACCCGCGTCTTCCCCGAGCCCGCACCGGCGAGCACCATCATCGGACCGGACGGATGGAGGACGGCGGTGCGCTGCGCGTCGTTCAGGTCGTCGAGGATGCGGTCCACTCGCGAAACCTAGCAGGCGGTGGAACTACGTTCTCGGTTCTCGCTCGAACGCGCGCGCGTCGGTCGTCGTCCGACGCGCCGATCGTCAACGCGGATCTTGCGTCGTCGCAGGCACCGCTGCGGCGCCGGCGCTGGCCTCGCGCGCTTCGGCTTCGAGTCGCGCGCGTGCGGCGATGGCCTCGGTCCACAGCGTCTCCGGGATCTTCTCGCGATCGCGTTCCGAGAACGGCACGCCTTCGAGCATCCACTTCGGCTTCGGTGCGCCCTTCAAGTGGCTGTCGAAGAACTGCTGCATGCGCACCGACCAGTCCTTCATGTTCGCGCGGCGTCGCAGGCCGTGATCTTCGCCGACGTAGTTGAACAGGTACGCCTCGCGCGACAGCCGCCGCAGCGCCGTGAACAACTCGATGCCCTGCGTCCACGGCACGGCTCCGTCCTGGTCGTTGTGCAGCAGCAAGAGCGGCGTGTGGATCTTGTCGGCGAAGAAGATCGGCGAGTTCTCGATGTAGCGAAGTGGCGCGTCCCACGGCGTCTGGCCGATGCGGCTCTGCGTCTGCTCGTACTGGAACTGCCGCGACATCCCGGTGCCGTACCGGATCCCGCCGTAGGCGCTGATCATGTTCGCGACCGGCGCGCCGGATTCGGCAGCGGCGAACATGCCGGTGCGCGAGACCAGGTACGCGGTCTGGTAGCCACCCCAACTGTGACCGCAGATGCCGATCGCCTTCGGATCGACGAACCCCTTCGCGACGAGGCTCTGCACGCCGGGAACGATGCACTTGAACGCCGACTCTCCGGGGTACCCGGTCGTGTAGACGATGTCGGGCATGAACCAGAGGTAGCCGTTGCTGACGTAGAAGGTCGCGTTCGGCGAGGTCCCCGGTGCCGGCGCCTTGTAGTCGTGCACGGACTGCGAGAGGCGCTCGTAGTAGTAGACGATCATCGGGTAGCGCTTCGTCGGGTCGAACCCTTCGGGCTTGATCAGCACACCCTGCAGGGGAATGCCGTCCGACGACGTCCAGTCGACGAGTTCCGCGTCACCCCAGCGGTACTGCGCCTGCTGCGGGTTCGCGTCGGTCAGTCGCTTCAACCCACCGAACGCGGTGTCCGCCGTCCACAGGTCCGGGTACTCGCGGAACGTGCCGATCGCGAAGAAGTAGCGGTCGGCGTCCTTCGCCTTCCGCAGTCCCTTGACGTCCTTGTCGAGCATCATCAAACGGCGCGGCCGTTCGACGCTGCCGATGCGGTCGGTGTAGAAGCCGGTCGCGCGCGTGCGCTCGTTCTCGGCCGACAGCAACAGCGGCGCGTCGGTCGGCAGGTACTCGGCTTCCGGATCGGTCGAGACGTACCGCAGCACGGTCTGCTCGGCGCGGCCGAGTCCGTCGGTCAGGCACGTCGGCTTCCCACCGCGCATCGGCACGAGCCAGAGGTCGTACCGGTCGTAGAGCACGACCGCGGCGTCGTCGTCGGTCCAGCCTGCGACGCCGTAGTCGCGCGACGGCGACGGTTGATCGTGCAGTTCGTTGTCGAAGCGCACGCCGAGCTCGGTCGTCAGGACGCGTTCGGTCAGATCCGCGAGATCCAACGAACGGAACTGCTTCGCATCGTCGAACCAGACCAGGTACCGACCACCGGGCGACGCGCGGAACCCGCCGCGCATCCGCTTGCCGATCTGCTGCCGTTCACCGGTCAGCGTCTGGATCAGGTAGGCGTCGTGGTAGGTCGTGTCCCACGAGATCTCGCGCTCGTATTCGTCCCCGATCTGCGCCAGCGCGCGCGTGCCATCGCGGCCGATCAGTGACACGTTGCGCAGCGTCTCGTCGCCGAGCGGCACGAGGCGACGCGCGTCGACGTGGAACGCGCACGAGATCGTGTCGGCGCGCGCGTCGCCGCCACGGCGGCTCTGCATCGGCTGCAGCAGGCCGTCCTGCCAATGCCAGAGGTCGAGGTTGACCTTGTCCTCGGGCAGCACCGGCGGGAGTTCGGGCTCGGGGAGCGGACCCGCACCGAGCAACAGCACGCCGCCGTCGCGGGAGAAGCGCAGGCCGCCGCGCGTCGAGACGCAGCGATCGGCGGGCATTCCCGGCGTCGTGCGAGAGACGATCTTCTCGGCGCGTTCGCTCTTCAGATCCCAGAGCCAGACGTCGTCGAGCGGCTTCTCGGCCGCGAAGTCGTCGACGTTGCAGAGGAACGCGAGACGCGTTTCGTCGCGATCGGTCGTGAACGCGCGCGCCTGCAGCGGACCGGCGATCAGCGTCGTCCGCTTGCCGGTCGCGAGGTCCATGGCGAACAGGCCGGGGTCGACCTTCGGCTTCGGCGCCGGGCGAGTCTCCGGCTTTTGCGTGTCCGAATTCGGTTCGTCGGACTTCGGCTCGATCGCGGGTTCGGTCGCGGGTTCGGTGGCCGGCTCCGTCGTCGGCTCGGTCGCGGGAGTCGTCGCAGGCGTCCGCCCGGCCGGCCGCACCGGCGTCGTCACCGGCTTCTGGTCGGTGACGTAGTGCAGGATCGGTTGCTTGCGCAGCAACGCGTAGCTCGTGACGCCCTCGATCTGCGTCCGTGCGCCGGTCGCGAAGTCGTGGACGACGAGCGGCGTGCCGTCCGCACGACGGCGAGCGGCGAAGTCGATCCGCTTCCGCGGCGCCTTGCGCTCGTTCGCGGCAGCGGCTTCCGACGGCTTCGCGGCCTCGGCCGGTACCGGCGTCGCTTCCGCGCGCGGCGTCTCGGGGCGCTGGCCCTCGGCACGCGGCTCACCGCGGCCCGGGCG
>JAEYTU010000538.1 GCA_023433825.1 Planctomycetota bacterium | reverse complement strand
GTCGGCCGGCGACTGGACGAGGACCTGGCCGCCGGCCGCTCCGACCGCCCGCACGCCGGCGGCGCCATCGGCACCCGCACCGGACAGGACGACGGCGACCGCGTCCGGACCTGAGACCTCGGCGAGCGACATCAGCAACTCGTCGATCCGCGCCCGCGCGCCGCGCTTGCCATGGCGCTCGACGACCAACTTCGGACCCTCGGTCAGGACGACGGGCCGGCCGGGCGCGGCGACGTACACGGTGCCACGTTCGAGCGTGGTCGGTTCGGCGACGTCGACGAGTCGCAGCGCCACGTCGCGCTCGAGCCGGCTGCGGAACGGCGTCCGCGTCTCCTTCGAGACCAACTCGACGACGACGAACGCGGCGTCGACGTCGGGCGGGATCGCGGCGAGCACCGCCGACAGTGCATCGCGCCCACCCTCGGCGAGGCCGACCGCGACGACGGATCGGGGTCCGTTACGGATCTCCAGCCGTGCGTCGGATCGTGGCATCTCGGCTGGTGCGGCACTGCCTTCTTGGCCTTCCTGCATGCTCCTCTTCGTCGCGCCTCGGGATGAGGGGAAGCCGCAGGTGTAGCCCTGATCGGCGTGGACGCCAGAGCCGTCGAACGTGCCGTCCCGAGGCGGGAACGACTCGTGAAAACGACGCTCTTCATCTCGCGATGCGAAACCTACGCACTGCGAAGCGTCGGTGGCTTCGAGCGTTTCGCAGACACCGCGCAGATGCGTGTCAATGCGCGTCCGCCTTCGTGTCGATAACGCCCCGTCGGAACTGCCGATCGCGTCGGGCGAGGCACGGTTTCGAAGTTCGGCGGTTCGGCAGGATCGGAATGGCGGCAGCGGCGAACGACTTGGCTCGGACAGCGGCAGCGTGGCTCGCGTGCCTCGCCTTCGCGCTCGTCTTCCTGATCAGCGTCGCGTCGGGTCACGACGGAATGACGCCGGTCTGGCGCGGCGCGTTCGCGGCGACGTCGACCTACGTCGGCGGCCTCGTGCTCGCGCGGCCACTCGTGTCGACCGTGCTCGACGCGATGGCCCGCGACCGCGCACAGACTCCGGAGGAACCCGCCGTGAAACCCGCAGCTGTCGCACGCACGCGAGGTGACGCGTGAGAACGGCCGCCCCACGTCCGACGCGCACGCGCGAGGAGCGCGACCGCCTCGTCGAGCAGTACCTGCCGCTCGTTCGCTACGTCGTCGCGCGGATGCCGGTCTCGCTGCCGGGCTCGCTCGCGCGTGAGGACCTGTTCTCGGTCGGGATCATGGGCCTGATGCACGCGGCTGCGACCTACGACGCCGCGCGCGGCGCGTCGTTCAAGACGTTCGCCTACACGGCGATCCGCGGTTCGATCCTCGACGAGATCCGCAAACACGACCCGGTGCCGCGCAACCGGCGCGACCGACTGCGGCGCATCGAGCGTGCGTCGGGGGCGCTGCACGCGCGCCACGACCGGCCGCCGACGCTGGAGGAGATCGCCGAGCACCTCGGCCTCGCCGCCGCCGAACTCGAAGGCGACCTGTTGGCCCTTCACACGTGCAAGACGCTGTCGATCGACGATCGCCCGCCGTCGGGCGACGAGGAAGGCAGCAGCCTGACGCACGCGCTGTGCGACGTCGACGCGCCGGACCCCGCCGACGAGGTCACGCGCCACGAAGACGTCGACCGACTCGCGCGCGCCGTCAGCGAGCTTCCGGAAACCGAACGCCACGTCGTGGTCCTCTACCACTACGAGAACCTCTACCTGAAGGAGATCGGGACGCTGCTCGGTGTGACCGAATCCCGCGTCTCGCAGATCCTGACCAGCGCCACGGCGCGGCTCCGCTTGAAGATGAAGACGTCCGACTGAAGGACGCGTGGCAGTGCCACGAAGGAGGTCGCATGCAGACCGATCGAATCCTCGGGATCCCGCAGCACGCGCTGCGCGGAATCGGCCGGGATCCGTCCCGGCAGCAGCACGGCGGACGCAGCTTCGACCAGGCGTTCCGCGAGAGTGGTGGTGGCACTTCGGACGACGGAGCACCCGCGGAAGACGTCGTCGAGCTGACCAGCGTTTCGCGCGCCGACGCCGAGTCGGCGAGCGGCGATGCGATCGCGAAGCTCCAGTCCGAAGGCGAAAACGGCCGAAGAGACGGCGGCGAGCCGCACCGGATCGACGTCCTCGCGTGACGTCGGCGGTCGGCCGGCAGCCAGAGGATCGACCGATGAACGAAGCAGCTCCGTCGCAGGGCGTGATCCCCGCGCACACGGTGCGCCGATTGGCGCAACCCGTCGTCGTCGACTGCGGCGACGGCAGTACCGCGCAGCAGCCGATGACCGTCATTCCGCTCGTCGAAGGCACCCGCGTCGCCGGCCTCGAAGTGCGGTGCCGGTGCGGCAGCGCCGTCGTCGTCGAGTGCGTCTACGAGGAGGCGCGATGAAGCGCGCGTCGTGGATCGTCGTCGTGGTGCTCGCGCTCGTCGCGAGCGGTTGTCAGGCGTTCACCGACCGGATGACGACGCCGGCTCCGGAGCGGCCGGTCGAGACGAAGGACGGGCATCTGACGACGCACGGTGGCGTCGCGACCGATCTCGCGCGCGGCCCCGACCAACAGAGTCTGTACGCGACCTACGTCCAGCTGCAGGACGTCGCGCGGCGGTTGGAGACCGAGGTGTCGAGCCTGAAGGCCGAGTTGGCCGGCGTGCGCGCGTCGCGCGACCGCGCGGAGGAGGAGCTCGACAAGGAACGAAGGCTGCGCACCGGCGCCGAGGCCGACGGCGAACGGCACATTCGTGCGCTGCGCGAACGCGAGGCGAAGGTGCTGGCGCTGACGACGGAACGCGTTCGTTCGCAGCAGGAGATCCTGCGACTGAAGATCGCGGCGTTGCAGCAGCAGATCGACGCGATCGACGCGGCCGAGGCCGCTGCGGAGCCGATCCGATGACCCGTGTCGGGGTCCGGCACGCGTTCGCGCTGGGTTTGTGCGCGTTCGTCGGTGGTTGCGCGTGGCTGCCGCAGCCGCCGCGCGCGATGCCGGTCAATCACTACCTCGCCGACGCGCGCGACCTCGACACCGTTCGGCGGATCTTGGTGTTGCCGTTCGACGAGTCGTCCGGCGTGCGCGGCGATCGCGTGCGCGTGCGCGAGGCGTTCGTGCGTGAGCTCGCGAAGCTCCAACGGTTCGAGATCGTCCCGCTGCCCGGCGGCGCCGAGGAGGATCGACGCCTGTACGAGAGCCTCGTCCGCGGCCGTCTGTCGCCGGAGACCGTCGTTCTGCTCGGACAGCGCTATCAGGTCGACGGGTTGCTGCTCGGGACCATCACGGCGTATCGCGCCTACATGCCGACGCATCTTGGGCTGAGGGTGCGGTTGGTCTCCGTGCATTCCGGCTCGACCGTCTGGGCCGCCGAGGGTCTGTATGACGCCGCCGACGCCGCGACGATCGAGGACCTCGAGCACTACGCGCGTTCCGCCGCCGCCGAGGAAGCGTCGTTCCACGGCAGGGACATCACTCTGATCGCGCC
>JAEYTU010000523.1 GCA_023433825.1 Planctomycetota bacterium | reverse complement strand
ACCTTCTCGCGAGCTTCGTGGTCGTTTGGGCGACGATTTGTCACTGGCTGACAATCACGATCGTGAGCGGACGCCGACGGAATCGAATCGGGCTCGCGATTGCTCGAAGGATCACATCCTGAGTCCGTCGATGACGCCGACCACTTCCTCAACGGGCTGCTATGCTGCCCGTCGCACCGCGGACCGGCGCCCACCGATTTCGGCTGGAACTTCCCGAGAGAGACTCTGATGCGGCCCAACCTCGCCTCCCTGATCGTCCTGATCCTCGCGATGATTGTCGGCGTCTGGTGGATGACCAGACCAGCGCCAATCACCGTGGTTCACTCCCACGACTGGGCGGCCGAGATTGCCGCCTCACCGCATAGCGAGAAGCGCAAACAGGAGACGGAAGAAATGCTCGCGCGGAGCGCGGCCGACACCGGCGTCGCTGAGTTTCAGAGCGTCGAAAAGCTGGCCGACGCTCTCACCTCTTCCAAGGTGCCCATGCGCTATGAAGTGCAGCAGCCCGTCGACCCTGCGGTTGCCAGGGAGGTCGCCGTCGCACTGATGCACGCGACGGACAAGTACTGGTTTTCAAAATCGTTGGCTGAGGCTCAGGGGAAACTCGATGGAATGGCGATCACGACCGCCAACTTTTGGGTAGCCACCTGGCCGGACCTCGACAGACTTATCGCCGAAGGCAAGGTCGGACGCACCATCACTCGTCGGTCGAGTGAGTCCCGCACTGGGAAGGTGCCGACAAACACTGCTCTTGCCAGGCTCGATAAGAACGTGCTTCGAATCAACGTCAACTCCGACCTGTGGACGGTCGAACTGACGTTTCACAAGGACGACAAAGACAAGATGCCAGTGCCCGAGTTGTTTGAGAAAATCTTCTCAAAACGCGAGGCAATGGAAGCGGAGAGCAAGAAGAGGCCACAATGAACGCGATTCTCAAGTCAATCGCGGCGACCACGTTGGTTGCCGTCGTTGCCGTCAGCATGGCGGCCAAGCCCCCGACGCACGTCGTGGTCGCTGGACCGATAACGCTCGAGTCCTGCGACGAATGCGCGGCCGAATCCGGCTTCGTCTTCAACGTGGACTTGCATCCCGCGATGGCGCTCGGGAATTCGCAAGTCACGGCCGTCCGTGACGGCTGGTGCACGACGTCCTGTGATCCCGTCGCTCCGTGCCAGTTCAACATGAGCTACGAGGTAGGCGTCCCCACCGGCGCTGGCATCGGTCCCTTCAAGTCGAGTGAGTCTCCGCCGGCCTTTTCCATCGTGATTCAGGGGTACCACGCGATCCAAAGCGATACGTACTTCGAGGCGGAGTGCGACTTGACCGGAGTCGTAACGGTCTCGTTCGAATCCCTCGCCGCCGGCGCCAACCTTGGGTCGATCGAGGGCGACGGGACGTGCCACATGTGCGAGAAGGTCAGCAACCGCTGATCGCGCTGCCGAGGGGAGATCGAGCCCGGAGGCGCGGGCGCCACGGACGAAGTCCGTGCGATCGAGTGAACCGCCGCGGATCCCGTTCCGTTGCGCGGCGCGCGGATGGGTGAGGGTCTTCGTCTCGAGGGGGCACGCGCGTGCGCGAACTCGGCAAACTGCTCTGGCACTTCCCGTTCTTCGGATTCCTCACCGCCACGAGGCCGTCCTCGGAGGGACTCTGCTGACCCTGCTGGTGTTCACCGTTCCCGTCGGGCTCGGCCTGATCGACGTGGGCCGCTTCCCTACGCGCCGTTCACGCGCGAACTCGTGAAGCGGTCGCACCTCAACACTTCTTCTCGTTCGCAGCCGACGGGATCCACGGCGCCTTCATCGCAGATCTCCGCGGCGCGAAGTCGATCGACGACGCGCGGACGGCGATCGCAATCGACACGGCGGCGCACGTCGTCGCGTGGTTCGCTGCGGCGGACACGATCGACACTGTCGAGGCCGCTGCGCTGTGGCGTGACCTTCACGTGAGCTTCACGGCGTATCGCTGACGCCTGCAGAGCGCGCGCTTCCGCCTAGCCGAAAGCCCCGCACAGACGCGCGACGCGCGTCTTGGCAAGCGCCATCCGTCGCGCCAGAGTGCGCGCCTCAACTGGGTCAGCATTCGGGTGATCGGTCGTCGTCACGTGTGCGACGACACGGCGAGGAAGTCGGCAAGGAGTGGCGAGATGGGGGCAGTGCTCTGTTTGACCGCGATCGGCGAACGAACGATCGCGGCGGTGATCGAGGATCCGGCGCTCGTCTGGCGCATCGTCGCGCCGGACGACCCGCAGGCGTTCGCGCGCGCCGTAGCCGCGACCGACCGCGCGTCGTTCGTCGGGCGGATCTTCGGTGCGCGCACGCGGCGGATCGCGGCGGGGAACGCGTTCACGATCGGCGACGGCGAAGGCGATCGCTGCGAACTCGGCGAGGCGTGGCATGGGATCCACTACCTGCTGACCGGCACCGACTGGGGTGGCGCACCACCGATCGACTTCCTCGTCGCCGGCGGGACGACGCTCGGCAAGCCGGGTTGCCACGCGTTGCCGATCCGCGTGATCGACGCGGACTACGCGTCACGGATCCACGAAAGCTTCGTCCGTCTCGACGAACGCGACCTGCGTCGCCGCTACGACGTCGCCGACATGACGCAGAAGCGGATCCAACCGGAGCGCTGGGAACGCGAGCAGGCCGCGGGGTTGACGTCCCTGCTCGATCACGTCGCGCTGCTCGGCGCGTTCCTCGAACGTGCCGTCGGCGCCGGTCACGGGTTCATCGTCCACCCAGATTGACTGCGCCCCGCGTCGCGAGTTGCGCGACGAGTGCGTTCGCTTCGGCATCGGTCGCCGTCGGCGGTGGCGTGCGTCGGCCGAGCAGACGCGCGAGGAATCCCGGCCGCGCCGCGGAGGCGTCGGCCAGCCACGCGACACGCGGTGGCTTCGGACCGAGGCGCCGAGCGAATGCGAGGACGACGTCGCGTTCCCGCGTGCCGGCGACGATGCCACAGTCGTGCAGGCCTAGCGCGCGCGTGACGTGCACGAGCGCGTCGGCATCGGCTTCGGTTCGCGTCGCCGTCGGCAGCACGACGCGCACGATGCGGTGCCGCGAGCGCAGTGCGACGCAGACCGTCGCTGGGATCGCCTCGGCGCCGGCGCGGAGCAGGACCAACACCGGCGCACCGCGGCCTTGGTCCGCGACGCGCAGACGCCCGAGCGGCGTGTCGACGAGGGCAGGCACGCGGCGACGGACTCAGAGCGCGTCGGCGCCGCCCGCGGCGAACTTCGCGACGGTCTCCTGCGTGCGCGCCTTGCCTGCTTCGACGACGCGACGGATCTCGCGCGCGTTCGCTTCGCTCTCCTTGCGCAGGTCCGCGATCATCTTCAGCGACTCGACTTGGTAGTCGGTGATCGCCTGCACGAGCTTCTCGACCGACTTCGGATCGATCGTCGACCCGTAACCGGCCTTCAACGCCTCGCGCTCGAGATTGCGGCCGAGCTCGGCGACGTCCTCTAGCCCCTTGTTGACGCCCTTCTTCAGCGCTTCGTGCGATTGTGTCGCCTCGTGCAGACCGTGCTGGCTCGTGTAGACCGCGCCGAGCACCGTGAACACGTGTTCGTTCGTCGTGAAGAACGCGACCGAACGCCGGTAGACCTGGTCCTTGACGTCGTGGGTCTGCTTGAGCTTCGCGATCAGCGTCTCGCCGACGTCGTAGCCGATGGCCAAGTTCTCGGCGACGTCCTTCAACAACTGGTGGATTCGGTCCTCGCGCTGGTACCGATGCACGGCTTCGTCGCGCGCGAGTTCGAGCCGCGAACGCGCCGACGCCTCGGCGCCGGCCGCGTCGGTGACCGCCTTCTGCGCGTTCGCCATCGCGACCTTCGACGCCTCGTACGCGGCCGTGTGCTGCTCCATCAGCTCGCGCGACAGCACCTCACCCTCCTTCAGCGCGAAGCGGAAGTCGATGTAGCCGTTCAGGATCGCCTGCTCCTTCTCGAGCTGCGACTTCGTGTCGCTTGCGACCGAGCGATAGACCTTCGCGATCTCGTCGAACCGATCGCTCGGCGAGCCACGCCGCATCCGCATCCACAGGTTCGACATCTTCTCGGTGAACGAGATCACGCCGTCGTCGAGCTGCGCGATCAGGCGTTTGCTGTCGTCGCGGATCGAGTCGAACATCTGCGTGATCGTCATGTAGCGCGTGCCGATCTCGATGTTCTCGACGTTGTCGCGGACGAGCTGATTGAAGTCGCCGATGTGCTTGACGGTCTTCGCGATCGCGAGCACCTTCGGCTCGTCGACGTGACGGACCTCGTCGAGCAACTTCGTCAGTTCGGACGGTGTCGACGACTTGCTCAGCACGCCGAAGCGCTCGAGGACCGTGACGGCCTTGTCGAGGTAGCGCTGCAGCGTCGTCGGCGCTGTGGACGGGGTCGATGCGGGCTTGGAAGGGACGGGAGAATCGGCTTGCGAACCCATGATCGTCGGCGGAACGTAGCCGCGCCCTCTGGGGCGATCCATCCACCATGGCCGAGCCCCAGAGTCTTCCCGAGCTGCTGCGCATCATGGACGTCGCGACGGCGCTGCGGCGCGAGCGCGAGAAGGCGTCGGCGCAGCTGAATGCCGCCGACGCGCGCGCGGCGCTGCGTCAGCGCCTGCGCGCGACGGCGGACGCCGCCGGCGAGCCGGTGACCGACGCCGAGATCGACGCGGCGATCGCGCACTACTACCGGTCGCTGTACCGGTACCAGGATCCGCCGCCGAGTCTGAAGACGTTCGTTGCGCACGCGTGGGTGCGGCGCGTGCCGATCCTGATCGTGTCCGGGGTCATCGTGGTGCTCGCGTCCGTGGTGACCTGGTTCGCCGTGTCCTCGGCGAGCCCGTTCTCGGAAGCGTCGCGGCAGCAGCGCGAGGCGCGTGAGGTGGCCGAACGTGCGGCGGCGGAGCAGGCGCGCGCGGAGAAGGCCGTGGCGGAGCGGCAAGCGGTGTTCGCTGCGATCGAAGTCGACCACGCGGCCATCGTCGCGATCGCGAAGGAGCCCGACGTTCGCGAGGAAGCCGATGCGGCGCGGACGGCCGCAGTCGCGATGAACGAGCGCGGCGCGACGACGGAGCTGACGCGCGTCCGGTCGGAGCTCGCCGCGCTGCGCGCGACGTTGGAGGCAACCTACGAGTTGCGGATCGTCGACCGTCGCGGTGAGCGGAGCGGTGTCGACGCGTACTTCACCGACGCGCGTGGAACGCGCGTTTCGGGGTGGTACCTGATCGTCGAAGCGGTCACACCGGACGGGCGCGTGCTCGAACGCGAGATCCGCGACGACGAGAACAAGCGCGTCGCGCGCGTTCGCAAGTGGGGCGAGCAGGTGCCGAAGGCGGTCTACGACCGCGTCGCCGCCGACAAGCAGCAGGACGGCATCGTCGACGAGGCGATCTTCGGCCGGAAGGAACGCGGACGGCGCGGCGAGACGATCGTGATCGTCGGTGCGGACGGTCGGACGCCGATCGCGCGCGGGCGCCGGATCACGACCGGCCTGTGAGGATGCGGAGCACGCGATGAGTGACGACGGACGTGAGGTGCTGGCGGATCTGACGGCGCGCGCGCAACGCGCGAGGGAACGTTCCGACGCAGCACAGCAAGCGTTGCGGCGGGCCGACGAGGAGGCGCGTGATCTGCTCGCGCGGCGTGCGGAGACCGTGCTGTCGCTGGCGCGCCATTACCTGCCGGATCTGGAGCGCGTCGAGGGCGCGACGGCGTTCCGCGAGGTGCGGGCCGAGATCGAGGCCGTGCAGGCGCGGCGCGAGGGGCGGATGCGCGAGCTGTCGGATCGGATCACGGCCGTGCAGGCGCAGCGCGCGGCAGCGGCGACGGCGATCGAGGCGACGACGCGTGCGCTGGGTCAGCAGGTCGCGCGGCGCGCGGAGCTCGAGGCGGCGGCGGCGGAGCGGCTGCAGGCGGATCCGAAGTTCGCAGCGGCGGCGCGCGAGGCGGCCGAGGCCGAGCAGGCGCTGGCGCGCGACGAGCAGCGTGCCGAGGAGTTGGCGAACGAAGCGCGCGAGAAGCTGCCGGCCTACGAGGGCAGTCGGTTGTTCACGTATCTCCACCGTCGCGGGTACGGGACGCCGGCGTACACGGCCGGCGGTTTCGCGCGGCGGATGGATCGGTTCGTCGCCGCGCAGATCGACTACGTCCGGGCGCGCGAGGGGTACCAGTTCCTGCAGGTCACGCCGCGGCTCGTCGCAGACGAAGTGGAGCGGCGTCGTGCGGCGTTCACCGAGACGATGACGATCGTCGAACGCGCCGAGGCGGCCGCGGCGGAGGCGGTCGGGTTGCCGGCCGTTCTCGCGGAGGGCGAGCGACTCGGCGCCGAGCGCGAT
>JAEYTU010000509.1 GCA_023433825.1 Planctomycetota bacterium | reverse complement strand
TCACGGTGGGGCTCCACCACGTCGGAGACCAACACGACGTCGGAGACCAACACGTCGCACGGTCAGCGCCGGATCGCGGACGCCGGCGCTGACGCTGCGGTCGCGCGCGCGTTGGCCTGGTCTCGATGTGCATCCGGTCAGGGATGCACGTTCAGTCGGAGGGGTCTCTTGGATCGGATCAGAATTCGTGGCGGTCGCGATCTGCGCGGCAGCATCGCAGTCTCGGGAAGCAAGAACTCGTCGTTGCCGCTGCTCGCGGCCACATTGCTGTGCGACGGGCCGGTCCTGCTCCGGAACGTTCCGTTCCTGAAGGACATCGACAACATGACGCGCATCCTCGAGCGCCTCGGGATGCGGGTGCAGCGGCTCGCGGACGGGGCTCTCGAGATCGAGGCCGTCGACACGTCGGTGCACGAGGCGCCGTATCAACTCGTCCGGACGATGCGTGCGTCGTTCGTCGTCCTCGGCCCGCTGTGGGCGCGCCGCGGGCGCGGCATCGTCAGCTACCCCGGCGGCTGCGTCTTCGGACATCGCCCGGTCGACCTGCACTTGAAGGGCATGCGCGCCCTCGGTGGTCGGATCGAGATGAGCGAAGGCAATGTCAGCGTCACGGGGCCGGTCGTCGGCAACTCGCTGTTTCTCGGCGGCAATCACGGTTCGACCGTGCTCGGCACGGCCAACGTCGTCATGGCCGCGACGCTGTGTCGCGGAACGTCGTACATCGAGGGCGCCGCGATGGAGCCGGAGGTCGTCGACCTCTGCAATTTCCTGAACGCCTGCGGCGCGCGGATCACCGGAATCGGTGGTCACCTGCTGAAGGTCGAAGGGGTCGAACGACTGACCGGTTGCGAGTGGGAGGTGATCCCGGACCGGATCGAAGCGGGGACGTTCCTGATGGGGGGCATCCTGATGAATGCGCCGATCACGATCACGCACGCGCGCCCCGATCACATGCTCGGTGTCCTCGATCGCCTTCAGGAGGCCGGAGCGCAGATCGAGGTGACGCGCGACACACTGCGAAACGTGCCAACCGCGTCCGGGAAGGTGCGCGCCGTCGACGTCACGACGATGCCGTACCCTGGCTTCCCGACCGATCTGCAGGCGCAGTTCATGACGATGATGCTGCGCGCGGACGGCGTCTCGGTGATCACCGAGAAGGTCTATCCCGAACGCTTCATTCACGCGTCGGAACTCGTGCGGCTCGGGGCGCGAATCCGGCGCGAGGGTCCGAGCGCGATCATCGAAGGCACCGAACGGCTGACCGGTGCCCCGGTCATGGCGTCCGACCTACGCGCGTCGGCGAGTCTCGTTCTCGCCGGACTCGTCGCGACCGGCCACACCGACGTGCAGCGCGTCTATCACCTCGATCGCGGTTACGAACGGATCGAGCAGAAGCTGCAGTGCGTCGGCGCCGACATCGAGCGAATCCACGACGGCTGATCGACGCCGCGGGCCGTCGTCGCCCGTTCAGCGATCGCCGGTGCCGCCGCCCGTCGCGCCCGCTTCGGCCATCACCTTCTTGCTGCGCTTCAACTGGTCGACGGCTGCGAGCGGCACGACGAGTTCCGACGCGCTTGGCTTCGCAGCCCGCAGCGACGCCGGCAGCGTTTCGATCGCTGCGATCGCTGCGAGCAAGTGCTCGCCGAGCACCGTCATCCCGACACGATTGGGATGCAGCATGTCGAACTGGAACAGCTCTTTGCGCTGTGCCTCGTAGGCGACGCCGTCGTACTCGATCCGGTAGGCCTTCGTCTGAAGTTCGGCGACGCGTTCGGCGAGCGGGAAGACGCGAACGTTCGGGCGCTTCTTCGCGTAGTCGGTGACGCGCTGATTCAGCGCCGTCAGCGTTGCGGTGTCGGGGCGCCACGCCGGGTTCAGCACGAGCCGGTTCGCGCTGCTCATGTCCGGGAAGTCGCCGACGAGGATCGGCACGTCGCAGCGGTCGAGGATGGCGAGGCCGCGTTCGAGGTGCGCAAGGCGCTGTGCCTTCGCTTGCTCGTCGGTCGGAATGGCCATCACCCCGTCCTCGTCGCGAACGCCGGTCAGCGGGCCATACCCGAACCAGAACAGGTAGTCGATCGCGATGACGAGGCTTGGCTTCGCCTGCAGCGCGCGCGCCATCTGTGCCTCCCGCTCCACGTCGCTCAGCAGGAACACGAACTTGTCCGAGAAGTCGCGAACGTCGACGCTCGGCGCGCCGTCCACGCGCCAGACGGCGCGCAGGATCTCGGTCACGGTCACGGTCTGGGATGGACCTGCGGGCGCCGACATCCCGGTCTGGTGCGCCATCTCGCTGCGCATGTCGACACCGGCCGAGACGCTCGCGCCGATCACGGCGACGACTTGCGTCTTCGCGGGCGTCGTCGGTGCGACAGCCGACGATTGTGCGCGCACGTCGCGCGACAGACCGACGCCGACGACGAGGGCGGCGAGACATGCGAATCGGAAGGGGCGGAGCGAGTTCATCCAGTGGGCCTCGGGGGTCGTTGAGTGCGCGTCGCGCCGGTTCGACTTGCTTGACGCGACCGTCAGAGCGCGGGACTCTACCGCGCCCTCTGACCCACGTTCGCTGGAGTTCCTTCCCGATGTTCGACGCACTCGCTGGCGCGATGAGCAAGGCTTACCGGGCCATCGTCGGCCAGAAGGTCCTGACCGAGGCGAACGTCGAGGAAGGCATTCGTGCGGTTCGTCAGGCCCTGCTCGAGGCCGACGTCCACTTCAAGGTCGCGAAGGACTTCGTCAAGGACGTCAAGGAACGCGCGCTCGGACAGAAGGTGCTGCAGTCGGTCGACGCCGGCCAGCAGTTCATCAAGGTCTTCCACGACGCGCTCGCCGACCTGCTCGGTGGCGAGAAGGCGGCGCTGCCGATCGCGTCGAACGGTCCGCTGATCCTGATGATGGCCGGGCTGCAGGGGTCGGGAAAGACGACGACCTGCGCGAAGCTCGCGCTGCACCTTCGCAAGCACCGCAAGAAGAACCCGCTGCTCGTCGCCGCCGACCTCCAGCGTCCGGCGGCCGTCGATCAGCTCGTCACGCTCGGCAAGCAACTCGGGATCCCCGTTCACGCCGAGGGTCCCGGCGTCCGCCCGCCCGACGTCTGCCAACGCGGCATCGAGGCGGCGCGGCGCGGCATGCACGACGTCGTGATCCTCGACACGGCGGGACGGTTGCACGTCGACGACGCGCTGATGCGCGAGCTGGAGGAGATCCACAAGCGCTGCAAGCCGCACGCGGTGCTCCTCGTCTGCGACGCGATGCTCGGACAGGACGCCGTCAACTCGGCGCTCGAGTTCCACAAGCGCCTCCCGCTTCACGGCGTGATCCTGACGAAGGTCGACGGCGATGCGCGCGGCGGTGCCGCACTGAGCGTCAAGGCCGTCACCGGTCGACCGATCCTCTATGTCGGCGTCGGTGAGAAGGTCGAGGACCTCGAGGAGTTCGATCCGCCGCGCATGGCCGGCCGGATCCTCGGGATGGGCGACGTCGTCGGCCTCGTCGAGCGCGCGCAGGAGGTCATCGACCAGAAGGAAGCCGAGAAGGCCGCGCGCAAGATGCAGCGCGGGGACTTCAACTTCGACGACTTCCTGAAGCAGATGTCGATGCTCCGGAAGATGGGGCCGATGAAGCAACTGCTCGGGATGCTCCCCGGGGTCGGTCAGATGCTGAAGGACGTCGATCTCGACGACGACCGCTTCCAGCGGGTCGAGGCCGTCATTCTGTCGATGACCCCGCTCGAACGCCGCAATCCCGACGTCATCGACATGGAGCGTCGTCGACGCATCGCGCGCGGCAGTGGCAATGAACTGCAGGCGGTCCACGACCTGCTGAAGCAGTTCAAGATGATGCAGAAGATGATGCAGAAGCTCGGCAAGGGCGGCTTGGCCGGCATGCCGGGGATGGATGCGCTCGGTGGCCCCGGCGGTCCGACGGGAACCGGGGGCAAGGGCGGCGGTGGGTTCGGCGGCCTTCCCGGACTCGGTGGGCTCGGTCAAGGCAAGCTGCCACCCGGGGTCGACCAGGGTCTGCGTTCGTTCCTGCAGCGGCCGAAGAAGTAGGCGACCGACGACGCCGTCCTCGCCAAAAGGCGGTGGTTCGAAGCCGAGGTCTCCGCTATACCTCTGCGCCCTTTTCGCCGGCAGCGGGGTCGATCGCCTCGACGTCGCCGGCCTCGTCTGGGCGCCGCACGGAAGTGGCGGCGTCGGCAACTGCACCTCGGAACGCTTTCTTCACGGAGTCCTGCTTTGGTCGTTTCGCTGCGTTTGAAGCGCTTTGGTCGCCTGAATCATCCCACCTACCGGTTGTGTGCGGCGGACTCCCGCTCGCCTCGCGACGGGCGGATCATCGAGGCGCTCGGTTACTACCTGCCGCTGATGCGGCGCGTCGAAGGCCAACTGAAGCTCGACGCCGATCGGATCAAGTACTGGCTGGGCGTCGGCGCGCAGCCGTCGGAGACCGTTGCCGGACTGCTGCACCGCGTCGGCATCGCGCTGCCGCCGAAGAAGAAGCGCGTCCGCGCGAAGGGCAAGGGGAAGAAGACGTTCATCCCGCCGAAGAAGAAGACCCAAAAGGCCAAGAAGGTCGCGAAGCCCGCAGAGGCGAAGGCCTGACTGACTGCGGCGAAAGCCTGACCGAATGCACCGCGTTCGGGAGCGAGGTTTCGCTCCTGACCCGACGGACGGCGTGACGCGAACCTGAACCCGCAGTCGCAGTCCCGTCGCGACCGTTCCTTCGGTTCGCCGTGATCCGAAGCCAGCTCGACGACGCATGCGGAGGAATCCGTTGGCCACGAACAAGAAGACCGTGAAGAAGGCCTCTGCTCCCACACCCGCGCCTGTGAAGGTCGTCGATCCGCGCGAAGCGTTGCCGGCGACCGACGCGAACCTGCGCTCGACGCTGGATGCACTTCGCCAGCTCGCGACGACTCTGCCGAAGCCGGAAGCGCCGGTGCAGCTCGATCTCGTGCACGCGCTGTTGCACATCATCTTCGCGGAGGGCCTGCCGTGCGGTTACGGACAAGAGGCCGTGCGACGGATCGAGGAGTCGTTCGTCGATCGCAACGAGTTCCGCGTGACCGAGGCATTCGAGGTCGCCGATCTGCTGGCCGATCTCGAGATCCCGGACATCTTCGCGCGCTGCGTGGTCGTGCGTGACAACGTCAACCAGATCTACAACGACCAGAACGCCGTCACGCTCGACTTCCTGCGTGAGGCGACGATCGCCGACCGAACGAACTTCTTCCACCGCCTGCCGGCGATCCACTCGAAGCTCGCGAAGTTCCTCTCGAACGTGCTGTCGTTCGAGGAAGCCGTGTTCAGCGAGAAGTCGACGCAGCGTGTCATGCAACGCCTCGGGTTCGACCCAGCGGCGAAGGCGCCGCAGGAGTTCTTCGCCGAGGTGCGAACGCTGTTCGCGCCGTTCGGTCACTTGCCGCTCGCCGTCGCGCCGCCCGGCAAGCTCGTGCTGACGCCGACGCTGTCACCGCTGTGCCTCGTCCTTCGCCTCGCCCCGAGCGGCAAGCGCTGACGGACGGTGACGCGCGCGCATTCACGGCCCGTAGCGCGCCGCGCATGAGCGCCACATGGGTCCACCGGAACGGCACGATCGATCTCCGCGGACGCCGTTGCAGTTGGCGTCGCAGTCGCCGCGCCGCGCGCAGATCCTGACCGAGGCGTCGATCCCGTTCGTCGTCGTCGCCCCGGGTGTCGAACCGGACGGCACGGGCCCGCCGATCGAACGCGCACTGCAGCGCGCCCGCGCGAAGGCGATCGGCGCAGCCGCCGATCCTGCGCGCCTCGTGCTCGGCGTCGACACGGTCGTCGAGTCGAACGGCGCGACGGTCGAACCGGCGCGGAATCGCGACGAGGCCGAGCGGACACTGCTGTCGCTGGCGGGGCGAGTCCATCTCGTTCACACCGCGCTCGCGCTCGTCGCCGACGGCGAGGTCCTGCACGCCGTCGCCACGGCCGCCGTCGGATGTGCCCGCCCCGATCCCGCAGCGCTGCGCCGCTATCTCGACTCGAACGACTGGCGCGGGAAGGCCGGCGCCTACGGGATCCAGGATCCTGGGTGCGACTTCATGACGCTGGTGGCCGGCGATCGCGACACGGTCGTCGGGCTGCCACTCCGCGTCCTGAGAGACCTGTTGACCGCAGTCGACGCCTGACCTGATGCACGCACTGGGGATCCGCATTGCGGCCGGACTGGTGTTGGCCACGCTGGGTGTCGTCGTGCTCGTCCAGATCGTGCGCGACGATCCGCCGTCGGCGCGTCCGTCACGAGCGCCGCGTCCCGTCGCCGAGACCGAGCCGTCCGTCTCGGTGCAGGAACGCATCCGACCGTTGCTCGCCGGGCTTCGTGGGCACGCGCGCCACGTGCATCTCGCCGTCGATGCCGCAGCGCTGCCGCATGCGACGGTCCCGGTCTTCGCCGTGGCGCTGGGTGGGGCGCTGCGGGTCGTCCGCGCCGCAGACGTTCC
Source organism: Planctomycetota bacterium (assembly GCA_023433825.1). Classification (GTDB taxonomy): domain Bacteria; phylum Planctomycetota; class UBA1135; order UBA1135; family UBA2386; genus JAEYTU01. The sequence goes on along the minus strand of JAEYTU010000509.1, from coordinate 1,932 downwards.
GACGGATCCGACGTCGCGGGGTTCCCGAGCGGTCGGGATCGTCCTGCCGCGGCCACTCGAACATCTCGACGCCGACGAGCGTGCGACGCTGCTCGCCGTCGTCGGTGCCGCAACGGCGCGTTCGCCGGCTGCAGAGGGTCCGGAGTTCGTCGTCCACGGCTTCCCGGTCACGCGCTTCGATCGCGAACGACTGCTGCGTTGGCTTCGATCCTGAACCGACGTGCGAATGCGGGAGTTGAACGACGCGCGCCGATCCCTAGACTCCTCGCCTCGATTCTGCGGCCATCTGGTCCGCGAGGTTCGCGCATGAAGACCGACATCCACCCCAATTACGTCGTCTGCACGGTCACCTGTGCCTGTGGCAACTCCTTCAAGACGCGCTCGACCCAGAATGCGATCAAGGTGGACATCTGCTCGAACTGCCACCCGTTCTTCACGGGTGCGCAGAAGTTCGTCGACAGTGCCGGTCGCGTGGACAAGTTCCGTCGCCGGTACGCCACGAAGACTCCGGCCGAGAACACCTGAACGCGCGGTGCCGGAACGCGCGGTGGACGCCGCCGCGCCGACGGTGGCGTGCTTCGCGATGAGTCACGAGCTGCGTCCGAAGGTGCGTTCGCGCCTCGATGCGATGGTTGCCCGCCACGCGCAGTTGCTCGACACGCTCGCAGATCCGGTCGCAGTCGGGCGCCCCGAGCAGTACGCGCGTCTGCAGAAGGAAGCCGGGTCGCTGCGGCGGCACGTCGAGCGGTACGAGAGCTACCAGTCGCTGCTGCGCCAGATCCGCGACGACGAAGCGATGCTCGCGCCGGGTGGTGACAACGACCTTCGGGCGTTGGCCGAAGCCGAGCTCCCCGACCTCCGCGCACGCGCGTCGACGTTGGTCGACGCGTTGATCGACGGCTTGCTCGCCGAGGCGAGCGACGGCACGCGCGACGCGATCGTCGAGATCCGCGCCGGCACCGGCGGCGAGGAAGCGGCGCTGTTCGCGCGAGACCTGTTCACGATCTACCTCCGCTTCGCGCAACGCCGCGGATTCGAGGTCGAAGTGCTCGCCGACTCGGAGTCCGAACTCGGCGGATATCGCGAGGTCGTGTTCTCGGTCAGCGGCGAGGACGTGTTCGAGTCGCTGCGCTTCGAGAGCGGTGGGCATCGCGTCCAGCGCGTGCCGGCCACCGAGACGCAAGGTCGGATCCACACCTCGGCGGCGACCGTCGCCGTGCTCCCCGAGGCCGAGGACGTCGAGGTCGACTTGAAGGAGTCGGACCTCGACTTCCAGGCGACGCGGGCCGGCGGCCCCGGCGGTCAGAACGTCAACAAGGTCTCGTCGGCGGTGCGGCTGACGCACCGACCGAGCGGCCTCGTCGTGTTCTGCCGCGAGGAACGCAGCCAGCTCAAGAATCGCCAACGCGCGATGAAGCTGCTCCGCGCGCGGCTCTACGACATCGAGCGCCAGCGCCACGACGCCGAGCGCGCGGCGAGTCGCAAGAGCCAGGTCGGCAGCGGTGACCGCAGCATGCGGATCCGCACGTACAACTTCCCGCAGAACCGCGTGACCGACCATCGAGTCCACGAGAACTACTCGCTCGACCAGGTGCTCGAAGGCCGACTGGAACCGATTCACGAAGCGTTGCTGCGCGCCGATCGCGAGCAGCGCATCGAAGAGCTGTGAGCCAGCTCACGCCGAGACCTCCAACCGATCCCCACAAGCAAGAACGAAGGAACCAGGTGACCCGATGACCGACAACGCTGGCGGTGACCATCTCGAAGAGCTCGAAACCCTCCAGGACGAAGTGACGACGTCGTCACCTTCGGCGCTGACGCCGGAGATGGAGGCGGCGCTGACGCAAATGCGCTCCGGGCTCCCGGCGCCGTTCTACAACCGCGCAGCGTCCCGCGATTACTACCGAATGCTGTTCGGCGGCGTGCTGATGT
>JAEYTU010000479.1 GCA_023433825.1 Planctomycetota bacterium | reverse complement strand
CGTCGGTCGAGGGCAGCGTCGTCAAGCCACGACCCGATCTGCTCCGCGCGTGGTACGGCCGCGAACTCTCGATGCAGGAAGTGCTCCGCGGTTCGACGCCACCGTCGTCCAGCCCGGGCCACGACGCTCTGCACGCGGCGCTCCGCCGGCAGTGACCGCGCTCTATGCTCCCGCGCCGTCGCACCGCCGACCGCGGTGCCGAGGAGACATGACATGCTGACGACGTCGTTCCTTTCGCTCTGTTCTCTCGCGGCGCCGCAAGGTCCGCAGTTCGAGGCGCCGGTCCGGCTGAAGGCCGGCGACGAGTTCATCCGCGTCGAGTCCCCGGGCTACGCGTATCCGTGTCTCGCCGACGTCGACGGCGACGGCAAGAAGGACCTCGTCGTCGGCCAGTTCGCGAAGGGCAAGATGAAGGTCCATCGCGGTCTCGGCGGGACGAAGTTCGCCGAGGGCAAGTGGCTGGAGGCCGGCGGCAAGGTCGCCGAGGTCCCCGGCGTCTGGTGATGCACGAGCTCGACTCCACAGTTCGTGGACGTCAACGGTGACGGCAAGCTCGACATCCTCTCGGGTTCCTACTCGCGGCACGACCCGGACATGGCCGGGCTGTTCCAAGTCCTCTACGGCGATGCCGAGGGTGGCTTCCGTCCGGCGGAAGTGTTGAACGGCTCCGACGGCAAGCCGCTGATCCTGCAGTCCCGTCCGGGTCAGAGTGGCACGACCGACAAGATCTGCACGCGCCCGTTCGCGGTCGATCTGAACGGCGACGGCAAGCTCGACATCGTCTCCGGCAACTTCACCGGCACGTTCGGCCTGTTCCTCGGTGAGGGGGACGGCAAGTTCTCGCCGACGAGCACGTGGCTCGAAGCGGACGGCAAACCGATGCGCGTCAACGCGCACAGCGATCCGTTCCTCGTCGACTGGGACGGCGACGGCGACCTCGACCTGCTGAGCGGCGCGTCCGACGGCGGCGCGTACCTGTTCGTCAACGAGGGTTCGCGCACCGAGCCGAAGTTCGGCGCGAAGCAGACGCTGGTGCCGGCGCATCGCGGGACCCGCGGCGCTTCGACGTTCGGCGACGCGCACATCACGGGACCGCAGGGTTCCACGCGCGTCTGGGCCGACGACGTCGACGGCGACGGGAAGCTCGATCTGTTGCTCGGGGATTCGGTGTCGCTGACGCATCTCGCCGACGGTGTCGACGAGGAAACGGCGCGCAAGGGAATGGCCGCTTGCGACGAGAAGCAGAAGGAGATCTCGGCGCCGCTGCAGGTGGCGAACGGTGAGCAGCCGTCCCGAGAGGCGATGAAGGCGTTCCAGGCCGCGTACGAGGAACTCGCGAAGGAACGAGCGAAGTTCGTCCGCGAAGAACGCACCGGCTTCGTCTGGCTGCTGCGCCAGAAGTGATCAGCCGCCGCCGCGGCTCGCCTGCCCGCTGACGGCGGCGAGCCGCGCGCGCAGATCGCGCCGGTGCGGCCAGTCGGGCGGCGCGAGCCGCAGCGCATCGAGGATCGCCTCTCGCGCTCGAATGCGTTCGCGATCGGCCGCTGCACCGCGCCCGAGCACCGTCAGCAACTCGGCTTTCCGCAGCGACAGCAGCGCGACGTTGCCGTGGACTTCCGGCGACTCGGGTGCCGCCGCGACCGCACGCGCGAGATCCGCAGCCGCTTGCGTCCGTGCGTTGAATGCCGCGCCGCTGTCTCCGCGCGCGAGGTGCAACTGGTCGGCGCGCAGCCAGCACACGGCGCGGTTGTTCGCGGCACCGGCGAGCTCGGCGTGAAGCGTCAGCGTCACGTCGTGATCCTCGATCGCCGCGACGACCGCGGCCAGCGCTTCGTCGACGTCGCCTTCGCGCTGCAGCCGCAGCGAGCGGCGAAGGTGCACGAGCCCGCGGTGCGCGATCGCGACGCCGTTGTCTGGACCGTGTTCGACGTGCGCGGCGAAGTCGACGAGGTATCCCTCGAGCCCGAGGATCTGCGTCGGCAGCAGTCGCATCTCGCGGGCGAGGTAGGCCGGCCCGTAGCCCTGCTGCAGATCGACGGCGCTGACCGAGTAGTGGCGCGCGAGATCGTGATCGCCGAGTGCCAACGCGGCGTGCGACAACGACGTCCGCGCGGCGACGTGCGTCGGGTCGTAGGCGAGCACCTCGTGCAGTATCGCGATCGCGTCGTGCCACTCGCCGCGGAGACGGTGCGCCTGCGCGCGGCCGAACAGGACGTCGACGTTCGTCAGGACGCTGCGCACGCGCAGCGGCGTCGACAACGCGGCGATCGCGGTGCGTCGTTCGACGTCGTCGAGCGTCGGCTGCGCCGCCAGCATCACGCCGAGTTCGAACCGCGCCTCGGCGAGGTCGGCGTCGCCGTCGATCGCGCGTTCGAGTTCGCGGCGCGCCTCGTCGGGCCGGCCCCGGTCGCGCAGCAGCCGCGCGAGGACATGGCGAACGCGAGGCACTTCGTGGCGTTCGAGGAATGCGCGTGCCGCGTCGATGCCGCTGTCGAGCGCCGCGTGCGCCGACGGCAGGTCGCCGAGCTGACGGAACACGGCCGCGTCCTGCATGACCGTCGCCGCGTGCTCGGCGAACGCGACGGCCGCACCGGCCGCCTCGCGAGCGGCGCTCTCGCGCAGTGCGATCGGCACGAGGACGAGCGCTGTCGCGAACGTCGCGACGACGGCGGCCACTCCCGCCGCTCGCAAGCGTCCGCGATGGCGCCGCAACGCGAGACCGGCGCGGTAGCGCAGCGACGGCCGGCGCGCCGAGATCGGTTCGCCGCGCAGCCATCGCGACAGGTCGTCGCCGAACGCGGCCGCCGTCGGGTAGCGCTGCGCCGGATCCTTCGCGAGGCACTTCGCGACGACGAGGTCGAGGTCGCGGTCGATCCGCATCGACGGCGGTGGTTCGTCGGCGATTCGCCGCAGCAGCGTCGGCAGGTCGTTCGCGACGAACGGCGGCGAGCCGGTCAGGCAGTGGTGCAGCGTCGCGCCGAGCGCGTAGACGTCGCTGCGTGCATCGATCGCCGACGCGTCGCCGCGGCACTGCTCGGGTGGCATGTACGCCGGCGTGCCGACGAACGCGCCGGACGCCGTGCGCCCGTCGTTCGCCAGTTCCTTCGCGAGTCCGAAGTCGACGACGAAGACGTGATCGCCTTCGACGAGCAGGTTCGACGGCTTCAAGTCGCGATGCACGAGTCCGTGTTCGTGCGCGTGGTGCACCGCCGACGCCGCGTCGTGCACGAGCGCGACGATGCGGTGCCGTTCCGCTCGCGGAATCGCGTCGATCGGACCGCCGTCGATCCGCTGCATCGTCAGGTAGTCGGCGGTCGCGTCGTGAACGGTCGCGATGTGCGGGTGCGACAATCGCGCGGTTGCCTGTGCCTCGGCGACGAACCGTCGCCGCAGCTCGCCGTCGGCCGAGGCTGCGCCATGGATCACCTTCAGCGCGCAGTGTCGGCCGAGCTGGCGGTCGAACGCCTCGAAGACGATGCCCATCCCACCGCGGCCGAGTTCGCGCAGCAGCTCGTAGCGATCCGGCAGCCGGTGCAGCGACGGCGGACGCGACGTGCGCGTCGTCGCGCCGGCGGCGACGGCGAGCAGCTTGTCGAGGGCATGCTGCGGCAGCGGTTCGTCGGTCATCCGCGAGCCTCGGTGCGCACGGCGTCGTCGCCGAACAACCACGCCAGTTCGCGGCGCAGCTCGTCGGGATCCGTGACGGTCTCGCGGACCGCCGCGTGCAGCAGTTCGCGGTAGCGACGCTTCGCGTAGGCGAGACGGTTGCCGACGTCGATCCGCGTCAACCCGTAGCGCTGCGCGAGCGCCCCGTAGTCGGCGTCGTCGTTCGGCGACGGGTCGAGGAAGTAGTCGCGGAACACGAGGTAGTGGACGCGCCGTCCGGCGGCCGTCAGTTCGGCGTCGAGCCGTGTGTGCGCGGATTCGAGCAGCTCGCGGCGCCACGCGGCGTCGAGCTCGGCGTCCGGCGTCGGCGTGCGCGCATCGGCGACGTCGGCGGCGGCGTCGAGATCGACTGGGCGCGTGCCACCGCCGCGGCGCTGCGTGGATTCGCGTCGGTGCACTTCGATCGCGAAGTTGCGCAGTGCCGTCTTCAGCAACCCGCGAAAGCTGCCGCGCGCCGGATCCGCGCGGTCGAACAGGCGGACCTGCAACATCCAGGCGAACGCTTCCTGTGCGAGGTCTGCGGCCGCGTCGTCGTCGATGCGCAGGCTCGCGCGCAGGTATGCCTGCACCGGTCGCCAGTACGACTGCGCGAGCGCTTCGAGATCCCGTCCGTCGTCGCCGCCGACGATCCGGGACCATCGCGTCGACGGGAAGGCCGGGCTGTCGGTGGAGGTCGGCGGCATCGCGCGATTTTCGGAGTGCTTCGACGAGTTCTCGCGCGGGGTCCGTACTGCGAGAAGCGGCCGGCATAGTACCGACGTCCGGCACCGATGCGCCGCCGCACATCCCGCGCCACGAGTCAATCGGGCAACGCCACGATGCACCATCCTCCGATCGAACTGTCGTCACTGCTGTGCGCGTGCGCAGCGGTCGTTCCGCTGCTGTTCCTGTGCGCGACCGCACCGGCGCAACGCGACGCCGAACCCGCGCCACCGCGTGATCCCGAGCTCGAGGCTCTGCTCGATCGCATCGACGCGGCGCGGGGGCCTTCGGCGCTGCGTGGCAAGCCGCTGATCGTCGAGGGAACGTTCACGATCCACATCGACGGCCAGCCCGGTCAGGAGCCGATCTCGAAGGGCCGCTTCCACGAGACGTTCGGCGACGCGCTGCACGCGCGGCATGTCGCGAAGACCGAGGCGCATGGCGTTCTCGAGCGGGGTTCGACGGCCGACGTCGTCTACGAACTCGACCCGATGACCGGCCCGGTGCTGCGGACCGGCGCCGGTGCGGCGGCGCTGCGGCGTTACTTCGGCGTCGTGCGCGGCGCCGATCTGCGCATCGACGGCGCCGCGATCGCGCTCGCCGAGAAGGTCGAACGAGACGGCCGCGCGTGCCTCTTGCTGCGGCGCACGCCGATGGACGGCAAGATCGAGACGTTCGTCGTCGACGCGGAGACCGCGCGCGTGGTCGAGGTCGAGACGACGCTGCCGTCGTCGGAAGACATGATCGTCGTGTTCGACTACCCGCCGGACGCCGAGACCAAGGTCACGTTCTCCGACTGGCGCGAAGTGGCCGGGATCCACTACCCGCACGCACGCAAGGTCCGGATGGGGGGCATGGTCATGACGTTCGCCTGCACGAAGGTCGTGCCGGACGCGAAGCCGGCTGCCGATGCGTTCGAGCTGCCGAAGTCGGTCGCGGCATTGCAGCGCGCGATCGCGAAGGACCCGAACGCGGGCACCAAGCAGGGGTATCAGGTCGTCGATCGCGACGTGCAGCCGGTCGCCAGCATCCGGACGAAGATCGCGCCGGATCAGATCACGGCGACGCTGTCGGTCGCGTTCCCCGAAGTGCTCGCGCACCTGAACGCGCTCGGTGTGCGGACGACGGGTGCGCCGTTCACGCGGTACCACGCGTTCGGCGCCGACACGGTCGACCTCGAGATCGGGATCCCGGTCGCGGCGCCGTTCGAGGCGAAGGGCCGCGTCGTCAACAGCGAACTTCCGGCCGGCAAGACGATCGTCGTCTGGCACCTTGGGCCGTACGACAAGCTCGGCCCGGCGCACGAAGCGCTCGTCGCGCATGCGACGAAGGAGAAGTGGAAGCCGCGCGGCGGCGCGTGGGAGGTCTATTGGACCGATCCCGGGATGGTCACCGACCCGGCGCGCTGGCGAACGCAGTTGTTCCTGCCGGTCGAACGGTGACGCCGAGCGCCGCCCGCCGCGCGCGAGTCGCGGCGCGGCGGCGGCGGTTCACGCCTCAGCGGATCTGCGTCCGCAGGCCGCGGGTCGTCTGCAACTTCAGCGGGTTGGCCAGCGCGGGGTTCGCGTAGACCCACTGGAAGTAGATGTCGCCGACGACGACCGGGGCGTCGGGCAGCGGCAGGTTGAAGCCGGCGTCGCCGGAGCCGTTCGTCGTCGTTCCGAGCGAGGTCAGGAACAGACCGGGCGTCGTGTCGACGTTCAGGAAGCAGCCGGCAGGCATGCCGATGACGTTCAGCGGCAGGTTCGCCGAGTTGCCGGCGATCAGCAGCGCGGCGGCCTGCAGGACCGGGGCACCGGTCATCTGCACACGGAAGAACTCGAATCCTGCGTGCGGGATCGTCGGGCCGCTGCCGCTCGCGTTCGCGACGCCGATCACGCCGGTGCCGCAACCGGTTCCGTAGAGCGAGTTCGTCGACGCGCCGTACTGCAGGCGGACGCCGTAGAGCGGCTCGCCGACCTCGGTCGTCCCGAACGTGATCTGGAACTCACGCGCGTCGTTGTTGAACGTGACCGACGGGTAGCGGCCGTTGGCCGTGCCGCTCGAGAACACCGTCACCTGCTCGACCGTGCCGCCGGTGTAGCCGACGCGTTCGGCGATGACCGAGCTGCGGCCGAGCAGCGCCGACGTCGACTGGTACGTGATGACCCAGTGCGAGTCGTCGTTCGTGTCGTAGGCGATGTTGCCGAGGGCATAGCTGAACAGCAGCGTCCCGGTGACTCCGCCCTGCGCCGTGCGGCGCTGCAGCTTCGTCGGCGCAGTGCCGGATCCGCCGGTCCAGTTGAATCGTTCGACTTGGATCGCCGTCCCGGTGCTGCCCGAGTACTTCGTCCCGGTGTTCTGCCGCTGCGCGAACGACGCCATGTAGCGACCGTTGCTGCCCTCGACGCGTGGCGTCAGTGCGTGGTCCGAGTCGCTGGCGGCGCCGAGGAAGCTCGCGCCGAGGCGCGTTCCGGTGTTGCTGATCCGCGTGATGATCACGTCCCAGTCGTCGCCGGTGATCGACGCGTTGTACTCCTGGTGGGCGACGATCCAGCTGTCGGTGCCGCCGCCGGAGACCTGATTGATCGCCGGATACTCACGATCGAGCGACGTGCCGACGGCGGACGCATCGATGCGGAACGCGGCGCCTTCGGTCTCGGCCGAAGCGTTGATCAGGTAGCCGAAGATCTCGGTGTTCGCCGTGTTGGCGTTCGTCGCCGTGATGTCCGCCTGGCAGACGATCAGCGCGTTGTTGCCCGTCGAGAACGACTCGGTGCCGCCGACGTCCGGGTTGCGCGCCGTGTTGTAGCCCGCCGGCGCCGGCAGTGCGGTCACCCCCGTCACGACCGTCGTCGACCCGCTCGGCGAGTAGATCAGTCGAATCAGCGAGTTGCTGGCGAAGTTGCGTTGGAACGCCGTGATCCACTTGTTGGCACCACCGACGAACGCGACCTGCGGGTTGACCGTGCTCCAGCTCGCCGTGATGTCGCTGTAGATGTTCGTCACGCCGCCGAACGAGTCGTTGCAGACGAGGACGAAGCAGTCGTAGTCGCTGCCGGAGCTGATGCGCGACCAGGCGATCATGACCTGGTTGGCTTCGTCGTCGCGGCCGATCTCGGGCTGGAACAACGCGGCGCCGCTCAGCGACAGGTTGATCGATACGCGGGCCGTCAGCGGGTCGACGGTCAACGGGAACGTCGCCTCGTCGGCGTAGTGCGCGGCGAGGGTCAGCTGGACACGTTCGCCGTCGTAGCTGGTCTGCATCGGGAAGCGGCGGCCGTGGGCGTCGATGCCGTAGGCCTCGCTGTAGT
>JAEYTU010000460.1 GCA_023433825.1 Planctomycetota bacterium | reverse complement strand
CCGGTGACCCGCAGCGCTTCTACCCCGACATCGCCGCGTGCGGCGTTTCGACGGTCATGGCCGGGCGCGACAACGAAGGCGGGTCGTACAACGGCTCCGGCACGTCGATGGCATCGCCGCAGGTGGCCGGTGCGGCGACGTTGCTGCGGGGTGCGTTCCCGACGCTGAGCGCGCTCGACACGAAGGCGATGTTGCTCGCGTCGACGGTCGACATCAGTCAGCAGAACCCAGCCGCGCCGTACAACACGCGCAACGCGTACGGCGTCGGTCTGCTGCGTGACGACCGCGTGTTCACGATGGCGCTCGCCGGCCAGCACGGCCGCGGCAACGTGACGACGGCGAACCCGACGTTCACGACGACGCTGAACGTGCAGGCCGGCAAGACCTACTCGATCGCGATCGCATGGCATCGACTGGTCCTGAACTCGAATCAGTGGTCGGACCTGGACCTCGAGATCGTCGCCGGTTCGACGGTCGTCGCCTCGTCGGCGACGCCGCGCAACCTCTACGAGATGGTCCGGTACTTCGCGCGGACGACCGGTTCGGTCACGCTGCGGGTGAACGCCGCGTCGCTGTCGGGGACGAGCGATCAGCCGTTCGCGTTCGCGTGGATGGAGTCGCCGAACTCGCCGATCACCGGGACGTTCGCGAGCTACGGCACCGGCTGCCAGGGGACCGGCGCTGCGCCGGCCGCCTGCATGACGGCGAATCCGAACGACCCGATGAGCAACAACACCGGCTCGGCGAGCGTGACCTACGCGCTCGAGGTCGTGGCACCGCAGGCGTTGCTCGTCGAAGGCTTCGAGCTGAAGGGCGCGTCGCGGACGTCCGGCAACGTGACGGTCACGACGCAGTTGCGCGCGGCGGACGGCAGCGGGCAGCCGGGCAACCTCCTCGCGACTGGCACGATGGTGCTCGGGCCGACCGGGACGTTCTACGGAACGCAGTTCGCGACGCCGGTGCCGATCGCGAGTGGGCAGAAGTTCTTCCTGTCGTTCGTCAACGCGAACCCGACGATCACGGTCGGCACGCTGAACAGCGGGACCAACGTCCCGTACTGGCGCAACAACGGGACCGGCGGGAGTTGGATCCAGATCACGAATCGCCCGTGGGGGTATCGCGTGCTGTGTCGCAGCACCGGCGGTGCAACGCCGTCGCTGACGTTCACGGGCGTGCCGAACGTCGGTGCGTCGTACGGGACGGCGCTCGCGGCGGCGGCGGCGAACACGACGGCCGTCCTGCTGCTCGGGGCGTCGAACACGACCTGGAACGGCATCCCACTGCCGGCCGATCTGTCGCCGCTCGGCGCCAATGGCTGCGCGATCCGCGCGGCCGGTCAGATCCTGCTGACCGCGAACGTCGGCGCGAACGGTGCCGCCAGCCTGACGGTTCCGATCCCGAACGACTCGAGCATCGTCGGCGCGCAGTTCTTCCATCAGTGGGCCGTGCAGGACGCGGCTGCGAACTCGTTCGGGTTCGCGTTCTCGAACGGCGGCATCGCTTCGGTCGGCGGCACGCCGTGATTCGCGCCCGGCCGACGTCACGCGGCAACGCGTGACGCCGGACCGGTTCGCACGGGCGGTCAGCGGATCTGGATCCGCAGGCCGCTCGTCGCGGCGATGCCGAGCGAGTTCAGCGCGGGGGCGAGATACGCCCACTGCGCGAACAGGTCGGCTTGGATCGGCGACGGCAGCGACAGCTGCAGGTCGAAGGCACCAGCTCCGTTCAGCGCGACACCGACGCTGAAGAAGAACAGGTTCGGGTCGATCAGCATCGTGCAGCCGTTCATGCCGATCACGTCGAGCGGCAGCGCGGACTGCGCGAGCGACAGCATCAGCGTCCCTGGCGCGCTGGCTGCGCCACTGCGGATCGTGACCTCGAAGAACTCGTTGCCGGCATGCGGCACACCGTCGGCGCCCATCAGTCCCGAGCCGCATGCGACGCCATAGACGTTCGTCGCGGCGTTGGCGAAGACGAACGACCGGGCGATCAGCGGGACGTCGGCAGCCTCGGTCGCACACGCGATCGTGAACGCTCCGCTGCTCGCACCCATCGTGACCGCACCGGTGGTGGCCGCGTCGCGACCGCCATGGACGACGACCGACTCCGCGACACCGGCGTCGAAGCCGATCCGCACGGCGAGGAGGTCCTCCGACGAGAGCTTCTGGAAGACGGCGGCCCAGTGGCTGCGGCCGGCTTCGTCGTAGGCGAGACCGCGATTGCGGATCAGGTCGGTCGGCGAGTCGACGACGACGCGCAGCGGACCGTTGACACGCGACGGCGTGCCGGTCGGCCAGTCGAACCGCCGCGCCATCAGCCGCGGGCCGGTGCCAGTGCCGATCGACGGACCGGAGTCGCGTTCGACGTAGGTCACGAGGTAGCGGCCGTTGTTGCCGGCGATCTGCGGGCGCTCGGACTCGACACCGGGGCTGATGCTGTCGACCCACGAACCCGACGGACCGACGAGGACCGAGCCGGTGAACGTCACGCGACGGACGACGATGTCCCACGTGTTGGTCGCTTGCGACGTGACGCGCTCCTGGTAGGCGACGATCCAGTGGTCGCTTCCGGCGCCACTCGACTGCGTGACCGACGGCCACTCACGGTCGTACACACCGCCCGACGGATTGCTGGCCAGGACGACCGGCGTCGATGCCGTGCCGTTCGCCGCCGCCGCGCCGTCGATGATCACGCCGAGGACTTCGCTGTTGGTCGTGTTTTGCTGCGTCGCCGTGACGTCGGACTGGAAGACGATCAGCGCGTTGTCGTGCAGCAGCGTTCCGACGCGCGTGCCGCCGACGTCCGGATAGCGGTGCGTCGTGCCGGCCGGCAGTGCGAGCGAGCTGACGAACGTCGACAACGCACGCGTTCCCGACGGCGCCATGTGCCAGCGGATCCGCGACTCGCTCGGCGCCGCGAACGCGCGTTCGAGAGCGACGATCCACTTCTGCGGACGACCGACGAACGCGGCCGAGACGTGGCGCGTCGACCAGTTGGCCGTGATGTCCGTGAACACGACCGTGCTGCCGCCGAACGACGCGTCGGTCACGCGCGCATACGCGTCGTGGTCGGTCGCCGACACGGCTCGCGTGTAGACGAACAGCGACTCGTTCGCGACGGGGTCGTGCGCGACGTCGACGAAGCGAATCGCGACCGGATCGATCGACATCCGATCGACGACGACGTTGCTGATCAGCGGGTCGACGACGACCGGGTAGGCGGCGTTCGCGAGCCATGCGCCCGGAACGACCAACTCGATCACACCGTCGACGTGGCGGGACTGCATCGGCAGGCGTGCGCCGGTCGCGTCGATGACCGTCGCCGCGCCGTAGCGAACGACGTCACGTCCAGACGCATCACGGAAGTCGATCGCGGCATGCGCGAATGCGCCGTCGTCGGCGCGGAGTTCACTGTCGAGGCGGCCACGGATCACGAGATCACCTGCGTGGGCGAGTCGGCGTTCGAGCACGAACGTCTGCTCGACCCCGTCGTCGCGCACGTCGTAGGCCTCGACGACGCCGTCGGCGACGCGGAACGAGATCCGCCACGGACCGCGTTCGACGATGCCGCGCGAGCCGGCCTCGAGGATCTGCGTTCCGACGCGCACTTCGGTCGACGCCCAGCGCAGCGGCAGGTTGCGCGGTGCGCTCTCACCGAGCACCGGAACGAACGCGACGCCATCGTGGAACGCGACCTTGTAGTCGCGACCGGATGCCCAGATGCCGTAGGCGACGTCACCGTCGCAGTCGGCGTCGTGGATCGGGACACGGAAATGCGCCGACGGCGCAGTCGCGGGAGCGGCGGCGGCCGCAGACGCGTCGCGGACGTCGCCTTGCGCGGCGGCGCCGACGACGAGGAGGGCTGCGGTCAGTGGACGCAGCGTGGATTCGAATCGCATGAAACGGGGCTCCATCGGAGAACGGCCGGCGAAGGAATGCCGGTCGAGCCGGCGAAGCGACGCCGGTGCGACGGAGCGAACAGCGTTTCTCGTGGGATCTCGGCAGAGCGCGTCGCGCCGTTCAGCCGCGACCGCCGCCGAGACGCAGCGCTTCGACCTTTCGCGCGAGTCGCGGCAGCGCGCGCTGGTAGCGCATCCGCGCGGCGTCGGCCGCGATGCCGAGCTTCACGCCGATCGCCTCGAACGTCAGCTCGTCCCACTCGCGCATCCGCAGCACTTCGCGGTCCTCGGCGGGCAGCAGTTCCATCGCGAGTCGGATCCAAGCCTCGCGTTCGGCGCGATCGGCGCTGACGCTCGGCGACGTCGCCGACTTCGCCGGCGGATCGATCCGCAGCACCGTGTCCGACAGCTGTCCTTGCACGCGGTCGACGTCGCGACGATCGCGATGGACGAATCGGACGCGGTCGCGCAGGTCGTTCTGCAGCACGCGCGACAACAGCGCGCGGAACGCCTCGTCGTCGCGCAACTCCGGTGGACCGCCGCGCACGATCGCGAGGATGGCCTCTTGGACGAAGTCGATGCTGTCGGCGTCACCACGCAGCTTGCGCTGCAACCGGCGGCGAACGAAGTCGCGAGCCCAGTCGAGATTGCGCCGGACGAGGTCGTCGAAGCTCGGCGGCGCGCCGGGCGTCGCGGGCGTCCCGGACGTGCCGGGTGTGCGTGACGACGTCGTGTCGCCTTCGGTGGTCGTGGTCATGGCTTTCGGGGGGCGTTCGTGCGGCGCTCCTGCAGTTCGTCGGCGCGGGTGCTGCGCGTCGCCGCGAGCGTCGGGTCGGTCGTGGCCTGAGCTGCCTGACGCATCAGTCGGATCGCGGGGCCGAGCAATCGCGCGTCGGGGGTCACGCGGATGCTGTCCTCGACGGCTGCCGCTGCGCCGTCGGGATCGTTCGCCGTCAGCAGGATCTGCGCGCGCAGCACGTGGTGATTGCGCAGGAAGGTCGTCCACGTCGTCCGCGTCGGATCCGAGCGCAACGCGGCCGTCTGCGACTCGACGGCGCGGTCGATCAGGCCTCGGGCGATCTCGATCTCGCCGTTCAGGAATCGCGCGGCGGCTTCGTTCGCCAGCGTCGCGCCGAGACTGCTGCGAATCGCAGCGACCTGTGCGAACTCCGGGCGTGCTCGCTCCAACGCCGACGCGGCCTCGGCGTAGGCCTTCAAGACGGCCGGCGACGGCTTCGGATCGCGCCGCAGCATGACTGCCGTCCAGCGATTCGAGAGGCTCGCGAACAACAACGCCGCGCGCGCCGTGTCGACGCCAGCCTGGAGCAGCACGGCGGCGTCCGCGCGCGCGACGGCGAGTTCCTTCTCGGCGGCGTCGAGATCGCCGCGGTCGATCAGCAGCGTGCCGAGCATCCCGCGCGTGCCGACGTTGCGATGCAGGACGTCTGGCCGCCCCGGCGTCTCGGTCCGCAGCGCGTCGTGCTCCGCCAGCGCCCGCCGCAGATGGTGCTCGGCGCGGTCGTTCTGCTTGAGCCGCCGGTGGGTCGCGCCGAGGCCGTACTCGCATTCGGCGACTTGGCCGCGCCACTCCGGACCGAGCCCGGCTTCGACGCCGGCTTCGGCGACGGCCAGCGACTCGGTGAACG
>JAEYTU010000440.1 GCA_023433825.1 Planctomycetota bacterium | reverse complement strand
CGTCGGTCGTCACGTCGAACGCGCTCGAGTTCCTGACCGGGTATCTCCCGGCCTACGACTCGTCGATCGTCTACGGAACGCAACGCGCGTCGGTCGGGAACACGTCGCGTGGCGAAGCGCCGGTCGTGCGTTTCGTCGGCACGTTCTACTGAGAGCGTTCGTGAAGCCGCGACCGACCGGCGTGTGAACGTCGTCGACGCGGCGGAATGCTTCCGACGCGGGGGTTGCCGGGGGTCGCCGTCGTCGGTCCGCTGCGACGCCATGCGCATCTGGGCACTCGTCGTCGCGTTCGTCGTGCTCTCCGGTTGCGTGGCGTCGGTCGTCGCGCAACCGACGTTCTCGGAACGGACGTTCGTCGCGAACGGCGCGCTCGAGTCGGCGACGTTCTGGCGCGGGCGCATCCTGCGGATCCCCGGTGACACGCGCGAGCGCGGGGAGTGTCTCGCCGGCTCGGACATCGCGTGCCACGTCCTGCCAGCCGGCGTCACGGTCGCGGCGACACTCGCAGCGGCGAACGGCGAGCCGTGGCCGCGCTGCTTTCTCAGCGGCGCGCACCCGGACGCCGTTCCGCCGGAGCCGTGGCAGCGCGTCGGCGATCCGGAGGCGCGGCCGGTCGTGTGGGCGCGGAACATCGGCTACCTGATGGATCGCGGGCGCGGCGCGAACGGTGGACGCGTGATCGGGTACATGGACGACCCGCCGTTCGGCACGCCGGGAACGAACGCGCACGCCGGGCCGTTCCCCGATCACTTGCAGGGGATCGCGATCGACCCTGCCGGCGACGTCTACTGGTCGTTCACGGATCGGCTCGTCAAGACGGACTCGCAGGGTCGCAAGATCGCAGAGGTCGCCGCGCGCTCGCATCTCGGCGATCTCGCGTGGCGCGACGGCAAGCTCTACGTCGCCGTCAATCACGGCAAGTTCAACGACGCGAACGCCGAGCACGATTCGTGGCTTGCGGTCCACGACGCGACGACGCTCGCCGAGATCGAACGCCACGCGCTGCCGGAAGTCCGCTACGGCGCCGGCGGCGTCTGCTTCGCCGGCGATCGGATCGTCGTCGTCGGCGGGCTGCCGCGGGAGCACGTCGACGATCCCGAAGCCGCGAACGAAGTGCACGAATACGACCTCGCGTTTCGGCACGTTCGGACGGTGCGGATCGGCGGAGGCTGGACGCGCCTCGGCATCCAGACGGCGGAGTTCGCGTTCGGGCGGTTCTTCTTCGGGTGCTGTGGGCCGCAAGGGCCGCGAATCCTCGCGGCCCGCAACAGTTCGCGAGGGCCGTTCGTCGGCGACGCCCGTTTGTTCTCGGCGCGGCGAGCGGCACTGGAGGCCCCAGGAGACACTTCTCGTCCCATCGTGGCCCGCGCGAGGTCGGCCTCCGCGCGCAGCGCGGGGGCTTTCGGCTGCGGCCCGGTCGCGGGCTGCGATGGGACGCCGCGGTGCACGCTGGTCGCGTCGCCGGACCTGAAGCACGTCGAACGGTTCGACGGCGCGGATTGCGCCTACGGCGTCGCGGCGACGCCGACGCATCTCGTCGTCGCGCGCGGGGAGCGGCGAGACGATGGCCACCATGCGACGCTCGAGGTCACCGTTCCGGCGTGGTTCCTGCTGAAGGACGACGTCGGTCGGTATGCGTCGGTGCCGCTGCGCGACGGGCGTGTCGATCTGGCCGAACTCGGCGCGGCAGTGCTCGGTGCCTACGGCTACGACGCCGGTGCGCTGCGGCTGCCGAGCGTGGCCGTCGACGTGTCCGGTTTGCGCGGCCGCGTGCTGCTCGCCGCGGCGCGGAAGGCCACGCTCGACACGGTGACGTTTCGAAAGACGCTCGGCGATCGGCGGCTGACGCTCGTCGTCGATCAGGTGAAGTTGCGCGAGCGACGACGCGACGTTCGCGCGCGCCTCGTCGGGTGGTTCGGCGCGCTGGCCGGCGAGGATCTGGCGCGGCGCGAGTTCGCGCTGGCGATGCCGGAAGACGACGACGCGACTCAGCCGCTCGTCTTGCTCGTGCATGGGGTCGAGGGTTCGGCGGGTTCGATGGCGGACCTGCGCGCGTGGCTCGCCGCGGCGCCGCGCGGGCTGCGGGTCGCGACGTTCCGCTATCCGAACGACGAATCGGCGGAACGGGTCGCTGCGGAGTTGGCGGCGAGGTTGCGCGCGGTCGCGCCGCGCGAGGTTGCGATCGTCGCGCACAGCTTCGGTGGGCTGATCGCGCGCGAGGTCGTCGAGTCGCCGTCACTCGATCCCGGCAATGTGACGCGGCTCGTGCTCGTCGGGACGCCGAACGGGGGGTCGTCGCTGGCGGGGCTGCGGGTGGTCCTCGAGGCGTGGGCGTTCGGCAAGCGTGTCGCGGGAGGGCACGACGGCGCATTCGCCGCGGGGTTCGTCGACGGCCTCGGCGAGGCGGGCGGCGATCTGCAGCCGGGGTCGGTGTTCCTGCGGCGGTTGGCGGCGCGGCCGCGAAACCCGCGCGTTGCGTATCACGCCGTGCTCGGCACGCGCGCGCCGTTCGCGCGGGGCGACGTCGAGCGGCTGCAGCAGATCGTCGCGGGCGGCTTGCGGCGCGCCGGTGTCGGGCGGCTGCTGCAACCGAAGGTCGCCGCGTGCTTCGCGGATCTGGACGAGGTCGTCGACGGACGCGGCGACGGTGTGGTCAGCGTCGC
Organism: Planctomycetota bacterium; assembly: GCA_023433825.1. Lineage (GTDB taxonomy): Bacteria > Planctomycetota > UBA1135 > UBA1135 > UBA2386 > JAEYTU01. The sequence continues at coordinate 688 of JAEYTU010000440.1, read as the reverse complement.
GCGGAGTTCGCTGCCCGGCGTGACGCCGTTCCTCGTTCGCCTGCGCCACGACGAACTGCTCGCACCGCGAAGCGGCGATCAGCCGGTGTTCACATTCGTCGCGTCGGCGTTGAAGTGACGCTTTGCGTCGGGAAGTGAAACAAAGGTGCCAGGCACCTTCGTTTCACTTTGCGACGGAGAGCAGGAAGGCGGCGCGGGTCTCGGCGTCCCAGGTCTTCGGGAGTGCCGGGGCCTTCCAGCCGGGGCGCAGCGCGGACAGGGACTCGACGACGCTGCCGGTCAGCGACAGACACGAACGCGTGTTCTGCGCGTCGGTCGCGTCGACGGCGCGGGGGAACGACTCCATCAGAATGCCGTCGACGCGCGCGCGTTCGTCCGGGTGCCGCGCGGCCAGCGCGACCAGCGTCTGCACGGCAATGCGCGTCAGGCCATTGCGCCAGACCGCGGCCTTCGCGATCGGCGCCAGAACGTCGATCGACGCGACGTCGCCGGCCGCCGCCAGGCACGGCGCGATGCGGATCCGCAGCACGTTCGGATTCCGACTGCGCACACTCTCGCCGGCGTTCGCGAACAACCGGTTCAGCAGCGGCGCAAGCGCCGGTTGCGGATGCGCCTTGACGAGGTCGAGCACCTCGTAACGCAGCGGGTCGTTGTCGATCGCCAGCAGGTCCTCGGCACGTGCCAGCAC
>JAEYTU010000421.1 GCA_023433825.1 Planctomycetota bacterium | reverse complement strand
TGTTCACCTCGTGACTGGTTCCCGGCGCGCGCGGACGCGCGCGGACGGAATCGGCACCTCGTTCGTCGTGCGCGCAGTTCGACTGCGGAACGCCGAGGACGAGGCGCGGGATCCTATCGGCTTTCGCCGATCGTGCGCCGCATCGGACGGTGTTTCGTCGCGATGCTTGCGATCTCGACCGTCGCGGACCGGATGGCCGCAGGGACGGGGCTGCGTCGCGATCATCGCGACGCTCCGACCGACGTGGCCGTGGCGTTCCGATGCGGCGGCGACGCGCGGCGCGCGGGCTGCGGTGGAACGCCCGGTCGGAACGCGGTCCCGAACAGGTGCAGCAACCACGGCGCGAGCGCCAGCCACGCCGCACCGAGGCCGATCGCCAGCAGGGCGTATTCCCGCAGCGTCAGGCGTTCGAGCAGCGGCGGTCGCCCGCCGGTCGTGACGGCGGCGATCGCCTCACTCGGCAGGTGCAGCCGGTTGCCGTCGTGGAACTGTCCGCCGAGGCGCGTCGCGATCTGGCGCAGCGTCGACGCGTCCTGCCGCGACTGCCGGCCGTCGATGAACTTGCCGGCCAGCGGGTCACCGACGCCGACGACCAGCACGCCGCTGACGGACGGCGGCAGCGTCGGCATCCCGGTCGCCGGGACCGTGTCGCCGTCGCTGACGAGCACGAGCAGTGTGCTCTTCGGCTCCCACGGCTTCGCCATTCGTGCCGCCTCTTCGATGCCGGCGAACAGGTTCGTCTTCCCCGCCCTGAATGCGTACTCCATCGGCAGGTCGGCCAGGATGTTCCTGACGACCTCCGTGTCGCGCGTGTCCTCGACGACGGGCTTCGCGCCGTTGTAGACCGCGATGACGCTGACGCGGTACCGACCGACCGAAACGCGCTGGAACAGCGACTCGACGACGTCGCGCGCGCGTTCGCGCCGCGTCTGCGTGCCGGTCGGACCGGCATCGGCGAGCCGCATGCTCGGCGACACGTCGAGGATCAGCACGAGATGCCGCTGTGCTTCCCCTTCGATCGCCTCGCCGGCGTGCACCCGCGGTTCGAGGTGCATCAACGTCGACAGTCCGAACGCGAGCGCGCTCGCCGCCACGACGCGCAGCACCGGTGTCGCGACGGCCAACGCTCCGGGTCCGCGGTCGGGCCCGAAGACCAGGGCGCGGACGCGACGAATCCGGCGTTGGTGCAGCAGTTCCCCACCGGCGACGAGCAGTGCGGCGCCGATCGTCAGCAGGATCGTCGCGGTCGGGATCACCACGGCGTCACCCGCAGGAAGAACTGCAGCAGCGCGTGCACGCCGAGCAGGATCAGCCCGGTCAAGCACAGCGGCCAGAACGCGTCGACGTACTCGGCCGCGCCCTTCTCGAGCTTCGCCTCCTGCATCTCGTCGATCCGCTTGAAGACGAACTCGAGCGTCTGCGGGTCGACGACGTTGAAGACCTCGCCGCCGGTCATGCGCGCGAGATTGACGACCTCGCCGGGCGCCTCGCCGTCCTGGATGTTGACCGCGTAGACGACGATGCCGTCGCCGCGCAGCTGACGCGCGATCTCCTCGTCGCGGCCGTTGGCGAGATCGAAGCTCATCCCGTCGGTGATCAGGATGATCATTCGATCGCCTTCCTCGCGATCGATCAGGACCTGCCGGCTCTCGAGGACGGCCTTGCCGATCGCCGTGCCGCCGAACCACGGCGGAACCAACTCCGGTCGCATGAACGGCGTCGCACATCGGAACGCGGACGTGTCGTTCGTCAGCGGGACCCAATGCAGGACCGAGTGACCGAAGAACGTCAGTCCGAACGCATCGCCCTTTCGGTAGTCGAGGAACTTGTTCAGCGCCTCCATCGCGCCGTCGTAGCGCGATCCGTCGCCGAACTTCGCGGTCATGCTGCCGGAGATGTCGAGACAGAACTGAATGTTCGTCAGCGATCGCTTGACCTTCGGCGCCGTCAACTCCTGCGGCGACGCGAGCAACAGCACGGCGACGGCGAGCGCGAACGACGGCACGGACTCGGCGACGAGCAGCGCGCCGCGCAGCCACCGCCCGGAGCCGGGCCTGCCGAAGTCGAACGGCAGCACGACGCGGCCACCGGTGCGCGTCCAGGTGAACACCAGCAGCAGCACGGGCACGACGAGCAGCAGCAACATCCACGGCTGGCCGAACGTCATCGCGCACCTCCGACGTCGAGGGCATCCGCCGCGACGTCGCGATACGGCGCCAGCAGTTTCGTCAGGTCGACGTCGGTTGCCGGCGTCGGCCGGTGCAGCCACAGCTCGAGTTGTCGCAACAGCGCGCCAGCCTCCGGATCGGCGCGCAGCCGCTGGACGGCCTCGCCGGCCTTGACGTCCTGCAACCCGAGCCGCCGACGCCAGAACGCGAGCAGCAGTCGTTCGAGTTCGGCCTTGCCACCCTCGTCGAGCGAACCGTTCGCTGCCGCGACGACGATCGGTCGGAGTCGATCGGCGAGCGTCACCGGCCGAGCTTCGATCGTCGACTCGGACCGACGCCGTCCCCGCCCGACGAACAGGATCGCGAGCAGCCCGACGACCCACGCGATGCCAGCGACGTACTGCCACGTCTCGTAGCCGCCGAGGCGCGGTGCGTCGTTCTGCGGAAGTGGCGCCGGCTCGATCGCTCCCGGCGCCAGCACCGCGCGGACCTCGACGGTGACCGGCGGCAAACCCTCGGGTGCGGTCCCGTCCTCGCGTTGCAGCGAACGCGTCAGGTCGAACGTGCCGGGTTCGAGGCCGACCCATTCGAGGTCGTAGCGGAAGTCGGTCCCGTGCGGCGAGACGGCGAGGACGCGCAGCACGATCGGCGCCTTCGCGTCGATCGGCGTCGGTACCAGACGCGGGCCGGGCAGCACGAGCTCGTGGATCTCGGCGCGCATCCCGACCGTCGCCGTGCGCCGGTCGACGCGACTCGACGGAGTCGCTCCCTGCGCACAGAGTGCGGCTGCGAGCCACACCGAAACGAGCACCGTCGAACGAAGTCTGCTCATCGCCCCCCCGAGGCCGATCGTCCGCGCCCACGGAAGAACTGACGCAGCCGATGGACGAACGGCTGATCGGTCCGCAGCAGCAGATGGTCGATGCCCGCGCGCCGCAGACTCGCGCGCGTCGCTTCGACGTCGACGCCCTCGTTGCGGCCATGCGTCACGAACTGCCGGCCGGTTTCGGCCTCCTGCGCGCGCAGGAATCCACTCCCGCGACGCAGCACCTCGAACGGATCCTGCAACTGGATCGCGACGCAGTCGTGCACCTGTCCGAGTTGCTTCAAGGCCTCGATCCCCGAGCGGTCGTGCAAGTCGCTGATGACGACGATCAGCGAACGACTCGGCAGGCTCGGCCGAAGTTGCGAGATCCGGCGCGCGAGCATCGTCCCTTCGTCGAACCGGTACCGGCGCAGGCGGAGCAGCCATTGCAGGATCCGGTCCTTCGACAGCGAAGGTTGAATGCGGAACTCACGCGTGCCGATGCCGAGGACACCGACCGGGCTGACGCGGTCGAGACACGCGAGCGCGATCCCGCCCGCGAGATGCAACGCCAGCGCGTACTTGCTGCGCGCGATCGACGACAGCGTCATCGACGCCGACGTGTCGACGAGCAGGATGCACGGCGTCCGCTTCGGCGCTTCGTAGTCCTTGACGTGCACGCGGCCGGTCCGCGCCGTCACGCGCCAGTCGATCGCACGCACCGGATCGCCGTACTGGTACGGGCGCGACTGCACGTACTCGATCCCCGAGCCGAGGAAGCGCGATCGATCGGTCCCATAGCTGAGGTCGTCCGCGAGCTTGCGGATCGCGACATGGAACTTCCGCGCATCGAGCGGATCGACCGGCGGCAACTGCGCGTCGCCGGCGCGCAGCGGTCCCATGCCGTTGCGAGCCTCTTTCACGCGCCGGTCTCGTTCAGGATCTCCTGCAGGATGGCCGGCGCGGACTTGCCGTCGGCGAGCGCTTCGTAGCTGAGGCGAATGCGGTGCAGGATCACGTCCTCGGCGAGCGCGAACAGGTCCTCGGGCAGCACGTAATCGCGGCCGTGGATCAACGCGCGCGCGCGCGACGCCTTGACCAGAGAGATCCCGGCGCGCGGGCTGCAGCCGAGGTCGAGCGCCGGGTGCTTGCGCGTCCGGCCGACGATCTCGACGACGTGCGAAAGGAACGCCTCGCTGACGTGGACCTTCTGCACCTGTTCCATCGCCGTCGCCAAGTCCTCGACGGACCCGACCGAACCGTCGTTGCCGATCGCGTCGAACTCGGTGCGTGCGACGGCACCGCGTCCGTCGCGCTTGACGCCGAGCTTGACGTTGCGACGCAGGACCTCCATCTCCTCTTCGGGCGCCAGGTACTCCAGTCGGTGCAGCAGCATGAATCGATCGAGCTGTGCCTCGGGCAACTCGAAGGTTCCGCTCTGTTCGACCGGATTCTGCGTCGCGATGACGAGGAACGGCGCCGGCAGTGGATACGTCTGGTTCCCGATCGTGACCTTGCGTTCCTGCATCGCCTCGAGCAGCGCGCTCTGCACCTTCGGCGCCGCGCGGTTGATCTCGTCGGCGAGCAACAGGTTCGTGAAGATCGGGCCCTTGTGCGTCCGGAACTCGTTCGTCTTCTGGTCGAGGATCTCCGAGCCGAGGATGTCCGACGGCAGCAGGTCGATCGTGAACTGGATGCGGGCGAAGGCGAGTTCGATCGTCTTCGACACCGCCGCGACGAGCAGCGTCTTCGCGAGACCGGGGACGCCCTGCAGCAGCAGGTGACCGCTCGTCAGCAGCGCGATCAGCATCCGCTCGACGACGACGTCCTGGCCGACGACGACCTTGCCGACGGAATCACGAATGGCGTGGACGAACTCACGGGTCTGCACGAACCGGTCGGTGCCGGAATCCGCTGGCGTTCTCATTCTTCGGTCGCCTGACGCGAGGGTGGGTGGCGCGGCCTGTCTCGAGGGCAGTCGACCGGCGCGGAGGTCTCGTTCGGGCGCGGGAGTATAGGAGTCGCGCCGACGCGGCCAACGGCATCGGACGCAGCACGGTCACCGCGTCTTCCCGCGATCTATTTTCCGGCCTTCTGACGCCACTCGGATTCGGCGGCTTCGACTCGGCTCGCGACGGCGTCGAGTGACGGCCGCCAATCGTCGAGCGCGCTGCGCTCCTTCAACTGGTCGAGCAACCGCCGCGCTTCGTCGAACTGTCCGAGCTTCCGCAGTCGATCGATCTCGGCGATTCGCCCGTCGAACCACGTTCGCCCCTCCGTGACGAGTCGGTCGCGATGCTGACGAACGCGCGTGGTCTCCGGCCCCTCGGGGGCGGTCGCCAGATAGGCATCGAGTCGAGCGACCGCGGACCGATACGGCCGCGCGGTCGGTCGCAGCATCCGATCGACGGCGAACAGCACGTCGTCCGCGTCGTCGGGACGATCGAGTTCGGCTGCCGGCGCATGGCGATCGCGCAGTTCCTTCACGCGGCCCGGCTCACCACGCAGATCGTCGTGGCGACCGAGAACCTCGCCGTACGCGGCGAGGAACGCGTCGGCGTTGCGGACGAACTCGCGAGCCACCGCCCGCCGCGTCGGCTCCCGGCGAACGACGACGCGCTCGAAGTCGAGCAGTGCCTGCAACGCGACGCGGGCGCGGTCGATCGCGTCCTGATCGGCCTGTCGCCGCAGCGAGGTCTCGATCCGCGTTCGCAGGTCGAGGATCCGCGCCTTCAGCGCCGGGTCGCTCGCGTTGCGGCCGGCGATCTCCAACGTGTCGAGTGCCCGTGCCGACTGGCCTTGCGCGAGCTGCGTCTCGGCGAGCCCGACGAGATCCGCCGGCGACCGCGTCGCGTCGACCGACGACAGCAGCTCGACGACGAGGATCAGCAGCACCGCCGCGACCGCGACCAGCGTGCTGGCCCACACCGCTCGTGGCATGCCGCCCGGCGGTTTCGCGCCGGTGCGGCCGCGCTTCGTCGCGCGATCGCGCATCGCATCGCCGCGAACGCGCGCCGCGTCGCGACGCTTCCATTCGTTCGCGATTCCCAGATCGACGGCGGCCGCCGCGAACCGATCCGCCGTCGACAGCTCCCGCGGCGCCGATTCGTCGTGGTAGACGAGGACCAGATCGCCGATCCGCAAGACGTCGCCGTCGCGGAGTTCGGCTTGCGCGACCTCCTGGTCACCGAGTCGGAACGTCCGAGTTCCCTTGGCCCGCGCGCGATAGCCCTTCGGCCGTCGCGTCATCTCGATGTGCAGCGGTGCGAGTCCGTCTTCCCGCAGGCGCAGATCCGCTTGCTCGCCACTCCCGATCGTGAAGGCGTCGTCGAGGATCTCGTACACCCTCGTTCCTCCGTCGCCGGGCGTGATCTCCAGACTTGCCATCCTGTCGCGGCGAAGGATGGCCGCACGTCACAGACCCGGCAAGGACTCGAAATCGTTCGCGTCGATCGAGCGCCGCCGCTCGATCACCGACCGCCGAAGTCCGGATCCTGCTCGTACTCGGTCCCGCGCCCGAAGTTCTGCGTCCAGTAACGACCGGCGTTGCCGACGGCGAACTCGGTGTGGCCGGGTGACAGCAGATTGCGGTGATGCCCGGACGAGTGCAGCCATGCATCGTGCGCCGACACCGCCGAGTCGTTGATCGCGCAGTTCTCGCCGACGCCGGCCGCGTAGCCCGCCAGTCGCATTCGGTCGAACGGCGTTCGACGGCCCGCGACCGGCGAGAAGTGCCCGAAGTAGCCGAGCCGGCTCATCTCCTCCGAGTGTCCGCGCGCAGCCTCGAGCAGCTTCGGATTCACCGCGAGCGGCCGGTGGCCGAACATCCGCCGGTACTCGTTGGTCACGCGAACTTGCTGACGTTCGGCGTCCGACATCAGCGACGCCTTCGCATCGTCGAACGCCTCGATCCGTTGCCAGAGTGCGAACTTCGCCTTCTCCGCCTCGTCGACGCTGAACGTCTGCAACGTCAGGTTGCCGTCGTCGGGCAGGCAGCGCACCCAGCTCGTGCGCTCGGCGATCGCCGCGTCCGCGGCGCCGAACTCGGCCAACACGCTGCCGATCCAACGCAGACTCGCGGCGTCGTCGAGCAACGCCTTCGGCACGCGCGCCCGTTCCTTCGACTTCCAGAGTTCGCGGACGACGGCAACACGCTCGTCGACGTCGCGCTGGACCGGCCAGTACGCCTTCGCCTTCTCCTCGTCCACGGCCGGCGGGCGGTACGGGTAGAAGTACGCGGTCTCGTCGTAGATCAGCGCCTTCGCGTGCTCGCGCGCGGCGTCGAGCTTCTGCCGCTCCGCTGCGAACTTCTCGACGGTCTTCCGGAACGCGTGCTTCTCGATCCGCGCGACGATGTCCTTCTGCTTGCGCTGGAGCGCGAGCAGCAACGCGTCGAGCGACTCGGGTCCGCCTTCGAGGATCCCCTCGACGATCTTCGCGCGCTGCGCGTCGTTGGCCGTCAACGCCTGCGCGAGCTTCGACTCGAACTCCTTGGCGAGGCGTTCGGACGTGATCTCGCGTTGCGCGACGATCCGTCCCTTGACCAGCGCGTAGCCCTTCGGGTCCGGCGGCTCGGTGCGGCCGCGGCGCACGACGTCCTGGATCGCGTCTGCGAGCGCGCCCTCTGCCGCCCACGCCCGCGCCAACTGCGCCTCGGCGAGGTCGGCCGCGCCATTGCGATAGGCGAGAACGGCGAACCCGAGCCGCGCCTTCGGCGTGGATCCGGCCCGATCGACGACCTGGCTCAGCACCTCGATCGGAACGTCGAGCACCGCAACCGCCGTGTCGCCTTCGCCGCCGCCGAAACGCCACCGGTGTTCCGAGACACCGACCAGCTGCGTCTTCGCGCCGCGCATCGTGACGTCGACCGGCTTCTGACTCGCACGCTCGCCGATCTCGTCCTCGAACGTCGCGATCCAGCCGAGGTCGGCGGCCTTCCCGTCGAGCAGACGCGCGAACAGCGGATCCTTCGCGCGCACCGACTCGGCGCCCTGCCGCAACAGCTCCGCGGCGCGCTCCCATTCGCACGCCAGTTCCGCCCGGCGAACGTCGTCGAGCAGCGCCGTCAGCGAGCCGATCGTCGCGTTCCGCAGTTGCTTGGCCTGCGCGTCGATCGCGTCGACCGGGCGCGCGCCCGGCCGCAGTTCCGCCGTCCGTTCCGCGTCGAGGTCCGACTGCAGCCGGCCGAGTGCGCTCCAGAGCCCACCGAGTTCGCCGGTCGCCGGGAACCGCGCCGCCGGACCGCGCAGGCCCTCGACGGCATCGGCGAGTCGGCCTGCGGCGACGAGCTCGTTCGCGGCGGCGAGCCGCCGGTCGATCTCCGCGCGCGCGACGACGCGCATTGCATCGAGGCGATCGCGCAGCCGCAGCGCGTCGGCCTGCGGGAACGTCGCCATCCCTTGCACGAGCAGTTCGTAGGCCTGCCCGAACTCGCCGGCCCGCTCCATCGCATCGATCTGGTCGATGACCTTCGCGACGGCGTCCTTCGTGGCGGCGTCGGCAGGTGCGCCGACCGTCGGCGCCGCGTCGGACGAGCCACCGGGCGCGTCGTTCGGACGGGCCGCCTGGCCGTCGGCCACCGCCGGCGACCGCGATTCGCCGCCCGTGCCGGTTCCAGTTCCGGTGCCGCCCGATCGCGCGAGCGCCTGCTGGCGGATCTCGGGCAGTTCGGACCGGACGATCCGCGCCGCTTCGGCGAAGGCGACGTCGGCGCTGCTCTCGTGCGCGCGGAGTTCGTCGAGCAGTTCGGCGAACGGCCGCGTCGCCGCCTCCGCCTCGACGCGGCGTCGCTCGCGTTCGGTCGCGAGGCGCGTCGCTTCGACGGCCGCGCGCTCGGTCGCGAGCACGGCTTCGCGCGACTCGGAGCCGGACGCCCAGTTCTTCTGCAGCGCGTCGAGCACCTCGGTCGCACGGACGAAGTCGCCGGACTTCCGATGGCGCTGCGCGAGATCGAGCATCCCCGGCCGCGTGTCGCCACCGAGGAAGACGACCAACAGCGCGGTCAGCGTGACGGCGACGGCGATCAGCGCGATCAGCTTCTTCGGCGCGCCGCCCGACTCGGGACGCCGCCGCGTCGAACGCGTGGCACGGAGGCCGTCGTCGAGAACGTCGCGCGCCGTCGTCGCGCGGGTCACGCGCTGGCCGAGGACGAGCACCGCACAGCCGATCTCGACCCGGTCGCCGAGCGCGAGCCGGACCTGGGCGACGTCGCGGCCGTTCACGCGAGTCGGCGGAAAGGCACCGTCACCGGAGTCCGCCGTCAGATCGACGAGCTTCCATTCCGTCGCGTCGCCTTGACGCACGGGTTCGACACGCGCGTGGCGTGGCGCGACGTCGGCCTCGCCGAGTCGGATGTCCGCCGTCGGATCGCTGCCGATCACGACGGGTCTGCCCTCGAGGGGGACGTAGAAGGGTTCCCCCCCATCCAGGATCTGGAACGTCAGCATTCGGTCCGGGTCGGTGATTCTCGAAGCCGGGGCAGGCTTGGTGGTCAGCGCCGGACATCCGTCGGTCGGGACAGGGCAGGAACGGAACCCGAACGGATGCAGAGGCGACGCGGAGCGGGCGGGAATCTACCTGTCGGTTCGGAGACGGCCAAGGGTGTGGTGTCAGCCGAGCAACTCCGGGGACAGGTCCGACGCCCGCACCACCGGGCCGTCCGCGAGTGCCGCGACGCGTTGCATTTCGTTCTGGAGTTGGCGGACGTTGCCCGGCCACGCGCACCGCAGCAGCGCGGCCTCGACGTCGGCGCCGAGCGTCAGCGACCGGTGGCCGGCGGTCGCCTTCCGCAGGAAGGCCCGCGCCAACGCCAAGATGTCGTCACCGCGGTCGCGAAGCGGCGGCAGGGCGATCTGCAGCACGTTCAACCGGTAGTACAGATCCTCGCGAAATCGGCCGGCCGCGACCTCGCGGGCCAGATCCTTGTTGGTCGCGGCGACGACGCGGACGTCGACGTTGCGGACCTTCGTCCCACCGACCGGTCGGACCTCGCCTTCCTGCAGCGCGCGCAGCAGCTTGACCTGCATCGACGCCGGCGTGTCGCCGATCTCGTCGAGGAACAGCGTGCCCTTGTCGGCGGCGACGAAGTGACCGGCGTGGTCGCGCACCGCGCCGGTGAACGCGCCCTTCGCATGGCCGAACAGGACCGACTCGAGCAGCGTCTCCGGGATCGCCGCGCAGTTCTCCGAGACGAACGGCCGCCGCGATCGCGGACCGATCGCGTGAAGGGCGTGAGCGACGAGGTCCTTGCCGGTGCCGCTCTCGCCGGTGATCAGCACCGGCGCCTTGACGGCCGCGTACTTCGTGATCGCCGGACGCAGCGAGACCATCGCCGGCGACGTGCCGAGGATCCCGTGCCACGCGTCCGGGTCGTCGGCCAGTCCCGCCGCCGAGGACGACGGCGGCGGCGTCCGAGCGGCGTCGACGACGTCGGCCATCGCGTCCAGCAGCGTCGGGTCGCCGATCGCCTTCGCCCGTTCGACGATGGCGCGGAGCTGGGCGAGGAGCTCGTCGGTCATTCCTCGGGACCTCGTTCGAAGCCGCCTCGCTCGAGCACGCGCAGGCCGGCGTACTCGAGCAGCAGCTCGCGCTCGGACCCGTCGTCGAAACGCACGGTCGCGCGGGACTGGATCCCGACCCCCGCGACGCGGAGCACGGAGCCGGAGCCGAAGTGCCGATGCGCGACGCGGGCGCCCTTCTGCAGCGGCGTGAACTCGGACTGATCGAGCGCCGCGTCGTCGAGCGGATCGGCAACGTCGTCGGCGTGCCCACCGTCGTAGTCGTCGTCGAGCGCGAACCGCCGGCCGAACGTCGCGCGCGACTCACGCACGCCGCCGCCGGGACGACTCCGGTGGCTGCCGGGCGGCAGTTCGCCGAAGAACCGCGACGGCTCCTGCATCGTCTGCCGGCCGCCGATCATCCGGAACGTCGCATGACTCAGCTCGACCGTGCGCCGGGCACGCGTCAGCGCGACGTAGAACAGGCGACGTTCCTCCTCCAACTCCTCGTCGGACCCCTCGGAGCGGCTGTGCGGGAACAGCCCCTGCTCGAGCGCGACGACGTGGACGTGGTCGAACTCGAGTCCCTTCGCCGCATGCACGGTCATCAGCGAGACGCGCGGTTCGCCGTCGACGGCGCCGCGCGAGTCACTGGTCTGCAGCGCGACCTGCGACAGGTAGTCCCCGAGCGTTCCACCGTGATCGCGGTCGAACGTCGCCGCGTCGCTGACGAGTTCGGCGATGTTCTCGCGGCGTGCCTCGTCCTCGGGATCGCCGAGTTCGCAGGTGTGGCGGACGTACTCGGTCCGTTCGAGCAGCAGTTGCAGCCGCGCTTCGACGCCGCTCGTCGACGCACGCAATTCCTCGAACAGGTTCCCGAGCTCGGCCAACGCGTTCCGCGCCTTCGCGCCGGCGACCTTGCGGCACTGCGGGTCGGTCACGGCCTCGGCCAGCGACATTCCCTGCTCGGCGGCGGCCGTGCGCAACTTCGCGAGCGTCGTTCGCCCGACGCCCCGCGGCGGAACGTTGACGATCCGCTCGGTCGCGACGTCGTCGAGCGGGTTGACGACGACGCGCAGGTAGGCGAGCAGATCCTTGATCTCGCGTCGCTCGAAGAACGTCAGCCCGCCGACGACCTGGTACGGGATCGCGCGCGTCCGCAGCGCCTTCTCGAACACACGGCTGACGAAGTGTGTCCGGTAGAAGATCGCGATCTCCGACGGTGACACGCCGTCGCGGATCCGACGGGCGACCCGTCCGGCCACTTCCTGCGCCTCGCCGTCCTCGTTCGGCGCCTCGGTGACGCGGATCGGTTCGCCGTCGTCGAGCGTCGGCAGAAGCACCTTCGGCAGTCGCGAGCGGTTGCGTTCGATGACGGCCTGCGCGGCATGCAGGATCGTCGCCGTCGACCGGTA
>JAEYTU010000379.1 GCA_023433825.1 Planctomycetota bacterium | reverse complement strand
GGCTATCTCGGCGTGATCCTGCCGCTGGCCATTCTCGCCGCCGCGTGGGCGAAACCCGGCGATCTGACCCCGGTATGGGCGAGCCTGATCGCGTCGCACCTCGTCGTCGCCGCTGGGTATGTCGTCTACCTGCGGTGGGGCCGATGGCGCCGCGAGGTTCTGTCAGGCTGACAGGGGCGCGTCGCCGACCGGCTGTCAACTCGGCAGTGGGGCGCCGGTAGCGGCAGCCGCGACGCGACGGAAGCCCGTGCACGACCAGGAATTGGGGCAACGTTCGACTGGCACGGCATTTGACTGCGCCCGCGCCTACTGCCGCGGTCGGCAGTTCCGGCAGTGCGCCGGTGAGACCGGCCGCCACGATCCCACCGGCAGCCACGAATTCACCGGCCGCCACGAAGACAAGGAACAGACATGTCCAAGATCATCGGCATCGACCTCGGCACGACGAACTCGGTCGTCTCCGTCATGGAGGGTGGCGAGCCAGTCGTCATCGCCAATCTGGAAGGCGCGCGCACGACTCCGTCGGTCGTCGCCTTCACGCCGAGTGGCGAGCGACTGGTCGGGGCGCCGGCCAAGCGACAAGCCGTCACCAATCCGCAGAACACGATCTATTCGATCAAGCGCTTCATGGGGCGCCGTCATGCGGAGGTCGCCAATGAAGAGAAGATGGTGCCGTACAAGGTCGTCGGCGGCGCCGACGAACTCGTGAAGGTGGACATCCACGGCAAGCAGTACACGCCTCCCGAGATCTCCGCGATGATCCTGACCTCGTTGAAAGAGGCCGCCGAGGCATATCTCGGTGAGAAGGTCGATCGCGCCGTCATCACGGTCCCCGCGTACTTCAACGACTCGCAGCGTCAGGCGACGCGCGACGCCGGCACGATCGCCGGATTGAAGGTCGAACGAATCATCAACGAGCCGACCGCGGCCGCGCTCGCGTTCGGACTCGACAAGAAGAACGTCGACAAGAACCGCCGGATCGCCGTCTTCGACTTCGGCGGTGGCACGTTCGACATCTCCGTCCTCGACGTCGGCGACGGCGTGTTCGAGGTCAAGTCGACGAACGGTGACACGCACCTCGGCGGCGACGACTTCGACGACGTGCTGATCCACTGGCTGTGCGACAGCTTCAAGGCGCAGACGTCGATCGACCTTCGCAAGGACCAGATGGCGTTGCAGCGGCTCAAGGAGGCTGCGGAGAAGGCGAAGATCGAACTGTCGTCGGCGATGCAGACGACGATCAGCCTGCCGTTCATCACGATGGACGCGACGGGTCCGAAGCACCTGTCGGAGAACCTGACGCGCGCGAAGTTCGAGCAGTTGATCGACCCTCTCGTCGAGCGCTGCCGCAAGCCGTGTCTCGACGCGATCTCCGACGCGAAGGTCTAGGCATCCGAGATCGACGAGGTCATCCTGGTCGGCGGCTCGACGCGCGTCCCGAAGGTGCAGGCGCTGGTCAAGGAGATCTTCGGCCGCGAGCCGAACCGTTCGGTCAACCCCGACGAAGTCGTCAGCCTCGGTGCGGCGATCCAGGGTGGTGTGTTGACCCGCGAAGTCGGTGACGTCGTCCTGCTCGACGTGACGCCGCTGTCGCTCGGCATCGAAACCGAGCGTGGCGTCATGACGAAGCTCGTCGAGCGCAACACGACGATCCCGACGAGCCGGTCGGAGACGTTCTCGACGGCCGCAGACAGCCAGACGGCGGTCGACATCCACGTGCTGCAGGGCGAGCGCGCGTTCGCGAAGGACAACCGGACGCTCGGCAAGTTCCGGCTCGAGGGCATCGCCCCGGCGCCGCGTGGCGTGCCGCAGATCGTCGTCACGTTCGACATCGACGCGAACGGCATCCTGAACGTGTCGGCGAAGGACAAGGGCACCGGCAAGGAGCAGAAGGTCGCGATCCAGACGTCGTCGGGTCTCGGCAAGGACGAGGTCGAGCGGATGCGCCGCGACGCCGAGAGCCACGCCGCCGAGGACAAGAAGCGACGCGAACTCGTCGACCAGAAGAACCGCGCCGATCAGCTCTGCTATCAGGCCGAGAAGATGCTGAAGGAGAACGAGGCGAAGGTCCAAGCGGCGGTCAAGGCCGACGTCGAGGCCAAGATCGCCGACCTTCGGCAGAAGAACGAAGGCGAGGATCGCGACGCGATCCAAGCCGGAGCGGATGCGCTCGAGCAGGCCATGCACAAGATCGGTGAGTCGATCTACGGGCAGGGCGGTGCGAGCGAAGGCGGCGCCGGTGCCGGCAGTGGTCCCGGTCCCGAGGCCGGCGCGACGGCGGGTGCCGGCGGACGCGGCGGACGCGGCGACGAAGACATCAAGGACGCCGACTTCGAAGTGAAGTGACCGCCGTCGCTGCGGCGGAGTCGACGCTCAGTCGGCGCCGCCGCAGCACGAGCCGCCGCCGAAATCGGCGACGGCGCGCCAGACCAGCGTCGCCGCGGCCGCGAGCAGCAACACCCGCTGCAACAGCGCCATCCGCGACGCACCGAGCCTGACCCGCAGCGCCGCGAATCGCCACTGCGCGAGCGCGAGCAGCGGCAACGACCCGAGTGCGAACGCCGCCGTCAGCGCGGCGCCGGTCGCGACCCCGCCGCTGGTCAGTGCGAGCGCATACGCGGCGTAGAGGACGCCGCACGGCAGCAGCGCCGTCAGCAGTCCGATCCCGGTCGCGCGCGGCAGCAGCGGCCAGCGGCCGAGAGCGCGGAACGCGTTCGTCACGAAGCCCGGCAGCGGGATGCGCAGTCGCGAACCGATGCCGGCCGCCTGCAGCACGAGCACAGCCGCGAGACCGATGGCGACATAGGGCGCGACGACGCCGATGCCGTTCGCCGATAGTCCGTCCCCGAGACCAGCGCCGGCCGCGCCGAGCGCGGCCCCGGCGGCGACGTAGCCGGTGAACCTGCCGCCGTGGTAGGCGGCGGTCGCTGCCGGCGTCGGTGTGCAGCACATCGACAGCGGGCCGCACATCGAGACGCAGTGGACGCTGCTCGCGGCGCCGAACAGCAGAACGCTGCTCCAACTCGTCGCCGCGATCTGCGCCCATTCGGTCATGCCGTCGGCAATGTCGTCGCGCCGCACGGATTTCGAAACTCTGCATCGTGCGTGTCATTGCGCGCGCATGGCGAATGCCGCTCTCGTCCCGGCGCTCGGAACTCCGACCGAGCCGGACGACGCGGGCGGACCTGACGCTGACGGAAGGTGCACCACCTGTCGTCATTGCGGCCTCGACGTGCCGCACGGTCGCGACGACGGCTTCTGCTGCAGTGGGTGTCGCGCCGTCTTTTCATTGCTGCGCGACGCCGGTCTGACGCGCTTCTACGACCTCGGCGGTGGCGCCCCCGTCGGCGCGACGCCGCGGGCGTCGCGGCTCGACTGGCTGCCGGAACGGATTGCGAACGGCCGCGGCGAGGACGGCATCGTCCGGTTGTCGCTCGATCTGCAAGGCATCCGCTGCGCGGCGTGCGTCTGGGTGCTGCAGGAGGTCTGGCGCCGCCGGCGCGGCGGTGTGTCGCTGCGGATCCAACCGGCGATCGGCAAGGTCGATCTCGCCTACGACCCCGACCAACTCGATCTCGTCGCCTATCTCGCCGACGTCGAGCGGCTCGGCTATCGCGTCGCGCCGTCGAGCAAGGAGACGCCGCGCGAGGAACGTTCGCTCGTCGTCCGATTCGGCGTCTGCGCGGCCGCGTCGATGAACGCGATGATGTTCGCCGCTGCCGGATACACCGGCATGGCGGCCGACGATCCGGCGGCACCACTGTTCGAAGCGCTCGGCTTCGTGCTGGCGACGCTCGCGTTCGTCGTCGGCGCGCCGGTCTTCCTGCGTTCGGCGCTCGGTGGCTTGCGGCAGCGCGTCCTGCATCTCGACCTGCCGATCGCGATCGGTCTCGTCCTCGCCTACGGCGGCTCGGTCGTGCTGTGGCTGCAAGGCGCCGGCGGGTCGTACTTCGACACGGTCACGATCTTCCTGACGCTGATGCTGCTCGGCCGCTACCTGCAGCAGCGCGCCGTCCGGCGCAATCGTGACTTCCTGCTCCGCAACGACGGCGCCGAGCACATGCGCGTGCAGCGGCTCGTCGGCGGCGCGCTGCAGTCGACGCCGGTGCGCGACGTCCGGCCCGGGGATCGGCTGTGGCTGACGCCGGGCGATCTCGTCCCGGTTCGCGTCCGGCTCGTCGGCGAAGCGGCGACGTTCTCGCTCGACTGGATCCAGGGCGAGTCGGCGCCGCGTCCGTTCGCAGCAGAGGCCGAAGTGCCCGCCGGCGCGTTCCTGACGACACGCCAGCCGGTCGTCGTCGAGGCGCTCGCCGACGTCGAGGCGTCGGGCCTGTTGCGGCTGCTCGCCGAGCCCGACACGCGGACCGGAAACGCCGGGCAGACGTCGCGCCGCGACGGGTTCTGGTCGCGACTCAATCGCGGCTACGTCGCCGCGGTCCTGATCCTCGCCAGCGTCGGCGCCGTCGTCTGGGCGTTCGTCGATCCGCAGCGAATCCTGCCGGTCACGATCTCGCTGCTCGTCGTCACGTGCCCGTGCGCGCTCGGCATCGCGACGCCGCTCGCGTTCGACCTCGCGGTCGGCGGGCTGCGTCGCCGCGGCGTGTTCGTCCGCACGATCGCACTGCTCGACAAGATCCGCCACGTCCGGAAGGTGTTCTTCGACAAGACCGGCACGCTGACGTCCGGTGGTGCGACGGCGACCGTGCTTCGCGCGCCGCCGCCGGAGCTGCGGGAACTGTTGCGGACGATGGCGGCGGCGAGCCGTCATCCAGCCTCGCGCGCGATCCACGACGTCATGGACGAGGCGGGTCCGATCCGGACCGATCTCGTCGTTCGCGAGATCCCGGGCAGCGGCCTCGAGGCCGTCGACGCCGGTGGGACGTATCGGCTCGGCTCGCCGCGGTTCGTGCTCGCCGCCGACGAAGGGCAGGACGGGCTCTGTCTGTTTTCGCGCGACGGTCACGTCGAGGCGGCCTTCGTCGTCGCCGAGCAGCTGCACCCGGGTGCAGCCGACGAGATCGCCGCGCTGCGCGCGCGCGGCATGGAGGTCGCGATCCTGACCGGCGACCGCCGCGACCGCGCGATGCGCGCCGCGTCGGCGCTGCGACTGCCCGAATCGCGCGTCCACGCCGAGATGACTCCGGAGCAGAAGGCCGCGTATGTCGCAGCGAACGATCACGCCGACACGCTGATGGTCGGCGACGGACTGAACGATGGTCCGGCGTTCGCCGCCGCGTTCTGCGCGGGCACGCCGGCGATCGATCGCCCGGTCATGCCGTCGAAGGCCGACTTCGCGTTCGCCGGTGCCGGGTCGGGCGCCGTGCTCGCCGTGCACGCGACGGGGCTCCGCCTGTGCGGCGTCGTGCGCCGCAATCTGCGGCTGTCGTCGATCTACAACGTGACGGCCGTCGCGTTGTCGCTCGCCGGCTGGATGACGCCATTGCTGTGCGCGGTGCTGATGCCGCTGAGTTCACTGACGCTGATCGCGCACACGTCACTGGCGATGCGCCGTCGGCTCCCGCACGAGGGACGAACGTGAACGTCGTCCCATTGCTCGTGCTCTGCAGTCTCGCGCTCGCCGCCGGCTCGGTCGTGCTGTTCCTCTACAGCATTCGACAAGCCGACCACGAGCACGCCGACCGACTCTCGTTGCTGCCACTCGAAGACGATGCCGACGACCGCGCTCGGTCCGTCGACCAGGAGAAGAAATGACCGCGATTCCGTCGATGCGCACCGTCACCTACGACGACGTGACCGTGCGCCAATTCATGTGGGCGTCCGTGATCTGGGGACTGATCGGAATGCTCGTCGGGCTCGTCGCCGCGCTGCAGCTGAGCATCCCGGCATTGAGTTTCGACTTGCCGTGGTTCTCGTTCGGCCGATTGCGGCCGCTGCACACGAACGCCGTCATCTTCGCGCTCGTCGGCAACATGATGTTCGCCGGCATCTACTACTCGACGCAGCGATTGCTCCGGGCGCGGATGGCTTCCGACATGTTGAGTCGGATCCACATGTGGGGCTGGCAGGCGATCATCCTCGGCGCGGCGATCACGCTGCCGCTCGGGATCTCGCAGTCGAAGGAGTACGCGGAACTCGAGTGGTTCCTCGACATCGCGGTCGTCGTCGTGTGGGTCGCGTTCGCAGTCAACTTCTTCTGGACGCTCGCGATCCGGAACGAGCGCAATCTGTACGTCGCACTCTGGTTCTACATCTCGACGATCGTCACGATCGCCGTGCTCTACATCGTCAACAATCTCGCTCTGCCGGTCAGCGGGACGAAGAGCTACGGCTTCTTCGCCGGAGCGCAGGACGCATTGACGCAGTGGTGGTACGGCCACAATGCAGTCGCGTTCTTCCTGACGACGCCGATCCTCGGACTGATGTACTACTTCCTGCCGAAGGCGGCAGATCGGCCGATCTACAGCTACCGGCTGTCGATCATTCACTTCTGGGCGTTGGTGTTCCTGTACATCTGGGCCGGGCCGCACCACCTGCTCTACACGGCATTGCCGAACTGGGCGCAATCGCTGGGAATGATCTTCAGCCTGATGCTGTGGGCGCCGTCGTGGGGCGGGATGTTGAACGGGCTGCTGACGCTGCGTGGCGCATGGCACAAGGTGCGCACCGACCCGGTCCTCAAGTTCTTCGTCGCCGCCGTGACGTTCTACGGAATGGCGACGTTCGAAGGGCCGCTGCTGTCCATCAAGAGCGTCAATGCGCTCGCGCACTACACGGACTGGATCATCGCGCACGTGCACGCCGGCGCGCTCGGCTGGAACGGCTTCATGGCGGCCGGAATGTTCTACTTCCTGGCGCCGCGCCTCTTCGGCAAGCCGCTCTACAGCGTGCGGATGGCCGACTGGCACTTCTGGATCGGGACGTTCGGCATCCTGCTGTACGTCGTCTCGATGTGGACCAGTGGCGTGCAGCAGGGATTGATGCTCGCCGCGACGACGCCGGACGGCGGCCTCCAGTACCCGAACTGGACCGACACGGTGAAGGCGATCGACTGGCTCTACTACACGCGGTCGATCGGCGGCTCGCTGTACATCGCCGGCTGGGTCTTGATGGCGTGGAACCTCTGGAAGACCGCGCGCAGCGGATCGCCAGTCACGACGACGGTCGAGGTCGCCGTGCCGGATCCGATCGTCGCCGCGCCGTCGACGAAGAGCCTGGTGTTCGGAACGCCGGTCGTCGTCTGCGTCGTCGGCCTCGTGTTCCTGATGCTGCTGGCCGAGGGGCTGAACCTGTCGCTGTCGGTCGTCGCCGCCGTCGGACTCGGCGCCGTCGTCGTCTGGGCAGCGTTGCTGCTGCGCCGTGGCAATGGTTGGCATGCACTGCTCGAAGGTCGTCCGCTCGCGTTCTCACTGCTCGTCGGATTGGCGATCCTGGTCGGCGGGATCGTCGAACTCGTTCCCGGTCTCGTCCTCGAGCAGAAGGTCCCCGTGACGGCCGACGGGCGCGCACGCGCCGCGCCGTACACGGCGCTCGAACTCGAGGGCCGCGACGTCTACGTGTCGGAAGGCTGCTATGTCTGCCACTCGCAGATGATCCGGCCGTTCGTCGACGAACTGCTCCGCTATGGCGAGCCGAGCCGGCTCGAGGAGTCGATGTACGACCGGCCGTTCCAATGGGGCAGCAAACGCACGGGCCCTGACCTCGCTCGCGAGGGCGGCAGGCGCACCGACGACTGGCACTGGCGCCACATGATCGAACCGCGCTCGATGTCGGAGGGGTCGGTCATGCCGGCGTATCCGTGGCTGCGGACGACGAAGGTCGACGTCGCCGGTACGGGGCTCAAGCTGAAGGTCATGAAGCGGCTCGGCGTCCCGTACACCGACGCCGAGATCGCGAACGCGCAGGCCGCGTATCGCGCGCAGGCCGAGCCGATCTTGGCGCGGCTGACGGCGCAAGGCATCGAGGCGACGACGATCGATCCCGAGAGCCAGCTCGTCGCATTGATCGCGTATCTGCAACGACTCGGTCGGGTTCCCGGCGACGCCGGTTCGGAGAAGTGAGGTGAACGATGTGGCGTGAACTGTTCCGTGGAGCCGATTGGCTCGAGCTGCCGATCGTCGTGATGGCCGCGTTCCTGCTGATGTTCGTCGTCGTGATCGTGCACGTCGTCCGTCGCGGACGCCGCGGCGGCTACGACCACGTGTCGCGTTTGCCGCTCGGTGATGACGCGGTCGTGATGATTCGCGACGACGCGATGTCTCGTCACGAGGCGATGTCCCGTCACGATGCGGAGGTGCGGCGATGACCACGCACGACGCCGGCAATCCGGACGGCGCTCCATTGCGGGAGCACTCGTTCGACGGGATCCAGGAGTTCGACAACCGGCTGCCGACCTGGTGGCTGTGGACCTTCTATCTCGCGATCATCTTCTCGGCCGTCTACTGGGTGCACTTCCACCTGTTGAAGACCGGATTGTCGCCGGAGCAGGAGTTCGCACTCGTGCGCGCAGAGATGGAAGCGCGCGAAGCGGCACGCGTCGTCACGCCGGACGAACTTCTGGCATTGGCCGCCGACGACAATGCCGTCGAACGCGGCAAGGCCACGTTCCTGACGCACTGCCTCGCCTGTCACCTCGCCGACGGCCGCGGTCTCGTCGGCCCGAACCTGACCGACGATCACTGGATCTACGGTCCGAAGATCGAGGACATCCATCGGACCATTCAGAAGGGCGGCCTCCCCGACAAGGGAATGATCGCGTGGGGTCCGGTCCTCGGATCGGCGTCGGTCAAGGACGTGACTGCATATGTGTGGCGCGCACTGCGACACACGAACGTGCAGGGCGGCAAGGCGCCGGAGGGTCAGAAAGAAGGTGGATGAGCCCGCAGGCGGTGTGGCGACCGGTGATCGGCGACGCGCCGCGCTGAAGCGCACGCCCGATCTCGACACGCTGTACTGCATCAACGCCGACGGCAGTCGCAACACGATCCACACGGCCGACGTCCGCGGCCGATTCCAGACCTGGAAGCGGCTGCTGTGGGTCGTCCTGATCGCGATCTACGTCGTCGTGCCGTGGGTGCGGATCGACGGGCGACCGTTGGTCCTGATCGACATCGCCAACCGCCACTTCTGGCTGTTCGGATCGACGTTCAACGCGCAGGACTTCTACCTCGCGTTCTTCCTCGTATCGGGCATCGGCTTCGCACTGTTCGTCGTCAGCGCATTGTTCGGCCGGGTCTGGTGCGGCTACGCGTGTCCGCAGACCGTCT